>JAFUBE010000040.1 GCA_017460365.1 Eggerthellaceae bacterium | reverse complement strand
GGCATGGCGCATCGAGGGCACGCTGCGCGAGTTCCCGAAGTTCGCACCCGTGAACGCCTGGTTCGACTGGCCGCTTCACGTCGTGGACCCGGCGCTTTCCGAATGCAAGGAGCTGGGAGACGAGAACGTGCCGAAGGGTAAGGGAAGACGTGGGTGGACCCAAAATGACACCGATAAGGCGGCGATAGCAAACCGCAACAAGGCAAAGCGTGAGCACGATGCGATAGCGGACGGGTTCATAAGAGCGTTCAACAGATGCGTGGAACTTGGCAACGAGCCAACCGTCTCAAACGTGTACGAATGCTTCCCCGACTTAGACGAAATCAGAGTAACGCTAGACAAGGTTAAGGAGTGGAGCAAAGACCGAAACAGGTCATGGTGCCCTGTCCAGAAGACCGACAAAATCGCGTCGGACAAGAAGAGCAAACTACTCGAAATCATCGAACCGGGGGAGGGGGGAACACCCTAAAAGCACGTTTCGGTATTCCCCTCGTGGGTTAACGCGGGGAATACACCCTTATATAAAGGGGTGTTCCCCCCCTCCCCGCGTGCGGGTCGGCGTCTAACGCTCACGCCGACACCGCCCCCACGCGGAGGAAGGAGCCCCCAACCCCCAGAAATCCAAGAAAGGATGAAACCCATGAACCAAATCGAAATCACCGCGACGATGACCAAGACGAGCATCGACGCGAAGAAGGCGACCGTCACGTTCGAGCTCTCGTACGACTCGTACAACCAGATCCCGAACATCGCGAAGATGACCGGCGAGCAGATGAACGTGGTCATGTACCCGACGCAGACGGCGATGGACGTGTAGCGATGGCTGACTCCCGGCATTTCTTCGCGGCGTTCGAGCCACCGACGGCAACGCAGCAGGAGCACGTCGTCCGCGTGGTGTTCGACAAGTCGCGCGGCAAGCACGTGCCGAGGTTCGTTCCCTCGGATGCGTGGGAGGCGGCGCGCGACGCGATATGGGCGCGTCTGGAACCGCACAGGCCGGCCGAGAAGATGAGCGGTGCCGTGGTGCTCGACGTGACGTGGTGCTTCCCGAAGGGCGAGCACGCCGACGGCGAGCCCTACGTGGACAAGCCCGACACCGACAACCTGCAGAAGGGCCTCAAGGACATCATGACCAAGCTCGGCTGGTGGAAAGACGACGCGCAGGTTTTCAGCGAGCACGCGACGAAGATCTACAGCCGCGTGCCCGGCATCCGCATCGACATCGAGGAAGTCGGAGGTGGCCGATGACCGACGCATGGAAGCACCCCTGGGCCGACACCGTATGGCACAGCCCGTCGGGCCGCGAGATACACCACGAGGCGGGAGACGAGCTGCACGAGGTGGAGCTGGCGCTGCCCGACGGAACGAGCCGCTACCACCATTACGCGGGGCCCGCGCCCGAGTCAGTCATCGTCGATGGCAAGGAGTGGACCCGTGAAGCGCCCTGAGCCGTGGGCCGTGAAGGGCAGGTGCGGGCTGTACGAGACGGCGCAGGTCGCCGAGCTGTGGCGGCTCTACCGCGAGGCGGTCCACGAGAACGCGGCGCTCGCGCGGGAGAACGACCAGCTCAGGTGGCGGTTGAGCCAAGTCCGCCACGAAGAGGACTTCACGTGGATGACGGACTAGCGTGGACCGAGGGGAGCCGTGGAGGGGCCGTTTTGCGGCGCAATGGCACAGAAGTACCCGAAACGAATTATCGCGCCGTCACGCTTAACTGAGCAAGCGAGAGACGGCATTAGACGGAGGTTCCAGAATGGATAAAACGACAATCACGGCGGGCTGCTGGATGTTCAAGCGCATCGAAGAGCTCGACCGCGAGTTTCTGCGCGAGATCAAGAAGGCGTTGAAGGCGGTGGGCGCATGAGCTGCACGGGGAGGTGCGGGAATGAGTAGCGGGATAGTCCTCTGCAAGCGGTGCAGGTTCGCGGATACGGACGGGGCGGGGCATTTTATGTGCACCGACTACTCGCCGCCCGAGGCGAACGGCGAATGCTGGCCTACCGCCGAGACGCACGTGTTCCATGAGGGCAAGGCGTCCGACATCTGCGCGTCGTTCCTGTTCGAGATGTGCGAGAGGGCCGACAGGGAGCGTGCGAGCGGCATGCGGGTATGGGAGATTGTCGATGTTCTCGCGGAGTGCCCTCATTGCCATGCTGAAAACGAAATAAACCCCGACTCGCTAGATGCCGACGAGCTATTTCATGGCATCCCGTTCGTATGGGATTGCCCCGAATGCGGAGCGGGATTCTACGTTGAGATAGACGACGACGACCGATAGGAGGACGGAATGAGCTACCAATTCGGAGATTGGGTCGTGTACGACCCTGGATACAAGCAGGAAATCGGCCGCGTGACCGATTGCGGCGAGTGCAGCGCCTTCGTGTGCTACCACCAGGGGTGCACGGCGGCTTCCACGCCGTTGGAATACCTGCGGCCAGCCACGGACGCGGAAATCGCGAAGGCGCCAGCGGGAATCGGCTACCACCGATTCGACGCCACGTGCCCAAAGCGCGACGAGGAGTGCTGCTACATGTGCAAGGCGGTGAGGGCATGAGCGAGCAGATTGACGAGCTGATCGCCGACCGCGACGCGCTGCAAGCGCAGGTGCGGCAGCTCCAAGGCGACCTCAAGGGCGCCCGCACGAGCCGCGACACGTGGCGGGAGCGGGCGCGGAAGGCGGAGCGCGCCGTGGGCAAGTACAAGGAGCAGCTCAAGGCAGAGCGCGAGCTTGCGCGGATGTGGCCGCGCTTTTCGGATGGCACGCCCGTGAGAGTCGGAGATTCGATGATGTACGACGAGAGGGCCGAGCGCGTACAGGGTATCCGCTTCTACCGCAATGCCGTCGTGTTCGAGTTCGCTGAAGGTCGCCATTGCCGCATCACCCACGGATTCGCCATAGGACAGCCCGTTGACCGCCCGCCCCTCAATGCCGCAGACGGCCAGCCCATCGAGCCTGGAACCATGCTCTACGGCGGGGACGGGAGCGCGTGGGTCGTCGAGTCGATAGCCCACGGCGAGAAGTACCCCATCGAGGGTTCGTGCGACGGCGAGTACAAGCAGCTCAAGCCCGAATGGCTGACGCACGAGAAGCCAGATTCGTGTGAGCGCATCGTGAACACCGACTTGGCGCGCGATCTGAAAGCCGCCGAGGAAGAGCGCGACCAGTGGCGCGCCCTGTGCGGCGAGCTGATGGACGCAGCAGACGAGATTCGCCGCATCGCCGCAACGAAGATGCCGAGCGGCGGGCTTTCCGTGGTTGACGGGAAAGGCAAGGTGGTCGGATGAGCGATGAGATAAAGAAGCTGTGCGAGGAGGACGAGGCGAAGCTGCGCGAGAAAGGAGAGAGCTGATGGGCAAGCCCGTCGAGGTGCCGAATATACCGGGCATGCTCTACGACTCCGATGCCGACATGCTGCTGTGGGCGAACGGAAAGCCCGTCGTGGCACAGAAGACTCGCAGCGGCAAGCGGCGGAAAGTGCGCTACGTCGATGCGAACGGCATGGAGCGCACGAGCACCGTGGACGCGCTGAAGAGGGCCGCGCTGACGGGCAAGCCCGAGCCGATGACGTTCCATGCCGAGAGTACGCGCGACATTCGCGAAACAAGAAGGCGCAAGTACGAGCTGCAAAAGGCCAGCGACGCGAAGCTGCGCGATCGGCTCATGTCCGACAGCTCCGACGAGCGGCACGGCACGATGCGCGGCTACCAACTCGGGTGCCGATGCGGCGCATGCAAGAGTGCGCAGAGATTGAACTACAGGAAGAAGCAAATCATGAAGACCATACGAGACGCGGGACGCAACCCGTACACAGGAGGCGAGCTATGAGCAGGAACATAAACGATTTGGTCGAGATGCTGTTCGACCAGCTAGAGACAGTCCAGACCACCAAAGTGGATGACATAGAGAAGGTCGAGAGCGTCTGCGAGCTGACCAAGGCCGTCAACAGCACGGCGCACAACATCATCGCGGCGGGGAACCTCACGCTGCAGGCCGCGAAGGTCAACGCCGACTACGGGAGCCGCCGACACATCGACATGCCGGTGCTTCTGAGCGGGGAGGTGGAATCATGAGCGAGAGCGTGAGGATTCAGCTCGATAAAAAACCGCGCGCTCTCACCTGCAACCACGACCCGCGCAACGGCACATTGGAGCGGATGAGCGAGCGCACGTACCGATGCAGGGTGTGCGGGAAGCTGTTCGCAGTTGGGGTGATGGGAGGCGCGAAATGACCGACAAGAAGCTAATCACCATCGCCTTGCAGCTCGTGTGCGACCACTACGAAAAGGACGATGCGAAGTTCGATGAATCATGCGCCGAGCTAGAGCAGTGGTGCTACGACAACGACAAGGCCGACTTGGCGGAGTACGCGATGGCATACCGATGCCCCGATACGGCTTTCTTCGCGATGGATGGCGATGCTGACACGTGCTGCGAGGTTGGGACTTATAGATGCCAAAAACCGGCATTCAGCTACCCGTGTGGACACGAGGTTTTCGTTGACAAATGCCTGAGTAGCGAGATTGCGCACCTGCGGAGCAGCGGAGTCACCACGATTGGATGCTGCTGCGGGCATGGTAGCCGTAGTGGGTACATTCAGGTAGCGCCAGGCCACGAGAAAAAAATGCTCGACCTCGGGTACGAGCATCAGGAACCGCATGACGGCGTGGGGTGTGGGTGTTTTTACCCGAAATCGCAATGCCCTCCACGACCGCTAGATGGAAAGGTGGAGCGATGAACAACGAATCGAAGCGCATCCGCGAGATGCTGGACGAGCGCGGGATTAAATGGACAGCTTACGAAAAGGAATGCAACCTGGAATTCGAAGGTTTCTATGACACACGATGGGATGCCAACGGCGTGCGATGGTCATACTTGGAAGTAAATGGGAAGGCATCGCTTTCGTTGGTTGGTGGAATGGATGTCGAACTCACCCCCGAGCAGGCAATCGCCGCGACGCTGGGCGGAAGAACGTTGACCGCCCACGATGTATGGGAAGCGGTAGGCAATCACGGTGTATCTCAGCTACAGGCAATCGCCGAAGAGCTGAACGCGACGCTGGGCGGTGAAGTAAACGGCGAGACGAGCGACGGCTACCACACGTTCAACGAGCTGTACCACCATCGGGCGGTGCTGTTCAGCGTCATCGTTGCGAACAATCGCGGACTGGCGTGGAAAGCGAAGAAGCACCACGATGGAACGATGTACGACGGTATGTTCATCGTCGGCATCGACACGCCCTGGGGGCAGGCCAGCTACCACTACGACATCGACCCGTACTGGGAAATGTTCGACTGCATGGAACTTGTGTACGCGCCCATATGGGACGGCCATACGCCCGACGAGGCAATCGAGCGAATCGGCAAGCTCGCGACGCTAGGCGGCGGGGAGTGCGAGGTCGAATGTTTCGATGACGGAGTGGACGAGGGCATGGACGGCGAGTGGATCAGCTACGCGCCGCCGACGTGGTATCTAAGTTGTGGACATACCGCCGAAGGCTCGGAATGCCCGCCACTTTGCCCAACGTGCGGGAAGGCGGTGAAGCGATGATTGACTTCAACTACACGGCACCCGAGCTGCTGCCACTGAGGATTCAAGAAGTGATCGACGCGCCTAATGAGCCGCATAGAATCGGCGGCGTGGTGTACGTGCCAGAGGGCGGCGGGGAGTGCGAAATCATTCAGGGCAAGAAAGGCCCCAAATGCTCGAAGTGCGGCAAGGAGCTGCCCGAAGACCCCTACTCCGATTACGAAGGCAATTTCTGCCCGACGTGCGGCGCCTGGATTCGAAGGGCGGTGGAGCATGGTTAGGTGCATGGACTGCCTGCACTGCACACACGACGGGTTATGCATCATCGCGGGTAAGTGGACGCTAATCGACGTGGAGCACGATTGTCGTGCGTTCGTCAGGAAGGCGGTGAAGCGATGAGCGTGTTATCAGTGGAATGCAAGCGGCTGCGCGACCGCGCTGACGAGCTACGGATGCTGGCGAGCGGCATGGACGCGCCGTACATCGTGCCAAGCACGAAGCTCACGATGGCGCTCGCGATGCAATCGGCGGCGTTCGAGATGCGCGAGGCCGCCGACACCATCGAGAGCCTGCGGGACAGGCTGCAAGAATCGGAGCGGCACTATCGCATCAACCTCGAAGTGATGGGAGAAATGTGTCACCCCGAGATAGTCGAGCTGATGCAGGAATGCCATGCGACGCAAGCTAATTACGAGCATTGCAAGTACAGCACGGACAGAGGGTGGTGCGATACCAGCAAGTATGCCGAGCTCTTCGGCACGCCAGAGAGGGCGGCGCGGACGCTGGCGGATAACTGCGACGACCACAACCTCTGCAATGGATGCCCCGCCGACTGCGAAAGGCATGATTGCTACGATGCACTGCTCGAATGGATGAGAGGTGACAAATGAAAATCGAAATCGAGTTAGAGAACTGCCTGAGCGAAGAGGATATGCGCGAAGCCGCCCTCGATGTATTCCGCTCGATGGTGGCGAGGTCGTTGGAGCGCAACGAGCGGTATTTCGGCGGCATGGGCGCGTGGCTGTCCAACATGGCTTACTGCACCATCCTCGAAGAATGTGGCAGGTACGTAGAGGGTGGCGGTGAGGAAATTCGCAGGCGCATCGCCGAGCAAGTGGACAAGCACATTGGCGACCTGAGCGCGTACACGGTGTACCACTACAACTACGACACCGGCGAGCCGATGAACGAGGGCGCGAGGATAGTGGAAGCGGCGATAGTCGCGAACCGAGAAAAGGTCGAGGGGCGCGTGCGCGAGCTGCTCGATGACGTTCCCGCGAAGTCATTGCGCAACGAGATAGCAGATACGGTGGAGCGGTTCACGGATGAATGGCTGAGGGGCGATGCGGAATGAAGCACGTGAGCTATACGCCGTGCTGGACGGATGATTCGCAGGTGTTCCCGTCGCATA
The DNA here is from genome assembly GCA_017460365.1 of Eggerthellaceae bacterium. Lineage (GTDB taxonomy): Bacteria > Actinomycetota > Coriobacteriia > Coriobacteriales > Eggerthellaceae > UBA9715. The sequence continues at coordinate 12,159 of JAFUBE010000040.1, read as the reverse complement.
TTGTTGTAATCGATGGCAAAGGAACAATCCGCAACTATACGCCCGAGCTGCTGTGCTACGTGGAGACCGTGCCTATGGGCATACACGTGGACGATGGGGACGTGGACGTCTGCTCGAACTGCCGAGTGCCGATTGACGATGATGTTTACTTCTGCTCGAATTGCGGCGCTCGAATCGTGGACAAGCGCGAGCTGATGCGGGGTGATGCGGAATGAGTAGCATAGCAACCGTCACCGTTAAGCCAGAGAAACGACCCGCGATTCTGAATGGGAAACGGTGCTTTGCTTACACGGCGATGCAGAGCCTACACGGAGGCTTCGTCGTAGAGTTCGATGACGGCACGCTGGGAGAGGCCGTGCAGGGAGTGAGCAAGTTTCGATTCCTGGACAGCAAGGAGATGTTTGACGCCTATTGCTGGAAGGGTGAAGAGTGATGAGCTTTATCAAGCGTCTGTTCTGCAAGCACGATTACGAATTCGTGCGCAACATCCACGGCGACGAGGTTAATAACGTCGGAGGCAGGCGAAGTTGGTGGCGCTGCCGGAAGTGCGGCAAGCGGATAGCACGCGATGAGCTGAGGAGTGATGACAAATGAGCTGGACGAATCTCAAGCTGGGGAGCTTCTGGCAAGGCGAGTGGCCTGAGTTCGTGGATGTGAGTTCGCCAGATTGCGAAGAGCACATAAGCTACGTCCCGCTCGTGCCGTGGGACGGCGAGAGGTACCACTGCATCCACTGTGGCGCGGAGCTTCACGGCTATCAGCACAGGTGCGCATGCGGGCAGAGAATCTACGGCTACGAGGACAACGGCGCACGGGCGGTGCTCGACGCCTGCGAGCTGGGAGGTGATGCGGAATGAGCGAGCGTGAGAACGAATGGCGCTGGTACTGCTTCGATTGCGATATAGACCTCGGCCCTGCGGTTGGCAAGCACAATAGCAAGTGTCCGAAATGCGGCAGCAAGAGCACTGTTTGCAGAGAAGTTGGGAGAGATTACGACAAACCGCACGCCGAACGGCTGCGCGGGGAAGGAGAGGAATCATGAGCGGAATCAAGGCGCTCGACAAGCTGCGCGCGGCAGGCAGGAACATGGCTAAAGGCCGCAACCTGGAAAACCACGAGGAATGCAATCTGCTCCTCATCATCGCAGACGAAATCGAAGCCGAGGTGGCCGAGTCGTATATGCGCCTTCCCTGTGACGCAGACGGCGTGCCGATTCGTCCCGATGACCTCATGGCGTGCACGGCATTCGACACGAACGACTTCGACGGCAAGGAGCACGTCATGGCTGTGGGCAACGGGTTCTGGGTTGACAAGGACGGATGCACGCACATTCCGAGCGAGACGCGCCACGTCAAACCTCGCACGCTCGAAGACGTGCTGCGCGATGTATGGAAGGAAGCCCTCGATTACGCGAAGAGCGACATGTGGCGCAGCCCTGACGAGGTGTTCGCGGAACGCGCTGACGAAATCCGCGCCATGTTCGGGGAGGTGGACCATGACTAATGGAACCGCACCCGAAACTAATGGAATCACACGTGGAACTAATGGAGGCGAGCTGCTGAGCTGCCCGTTTTGCGGATGCGAGATGAGAATCGTGACGTACTCGTACCTCGGACTTAGCTTTCGCGTCGTGCCCTTGGAGAACCACGGGAAAGGGAGCTTCATGAGCGGGTCGGAACATCGCCGCTTCGGGACGGAGGAGGAAGCCGCCGAAGCCTGGAACACCCGAGCCGCCGTCACCGATTACGACTTCGCGATGGCCGTGCACGACGGTAAGCTGTGGGGCAAGTGCTCGGAATGCAAGGAGCGCAAGGGATATTACCTCGACGCCGAGACGATACGCAACCAGCAGGAGCATATCGCCCAGCTCGAACGCGAGAATGCAGAGGCGTTGCGGATGCTCGCCAACCAGGCCGCGACCATCAAGGGGCAAATCGAGGGACTGCACGCACGCGATGAGCTGATACGCGACATGCTCCGCGATTTCGAGGAGCAGATGCACGGGCCGACGATTTACCCGCAGACGTGGTACATAGCGCACAAGATTCTGGCGCAGAAGCTCGGAATCGAGGTGTGACATGAGCGAGCTTGACGAGCTGGCCGAGATGGTGCGCGACAAGGCCGATTCGGGGCAAAAAAAATAGCCCGCACGCTCCCGTAGGTGGGAACGTGCGGGCTTTCGTGTGTTTCGGGGCCGCTTAATCGTCGAACACGTCCTGCGCGACCCTTACTTTGCGCACGGTCGGCGCATAGACCTGCGTAACGTCGGCGAATGTGCCGCAATCGTCGCAGTAGAACCGCTCGGTCAGCTCGAAGCCGCCCTCGGTGTACTCCTCGTCCATGTTGCCGTCGAACCAGTCCAGCCTGCCGCCGCACCTCGGGCACTCCATGCCGTCCGTGTCGTTGATGGTCGGAAGGGTGAGAACTTCCGCCTCGAACTCGGGGTAGCTGCGCTCCTCCACGTGGTAGCTCATATCTCCTCCTCTCCCCACCAGCCGTCGCCGTAAGGTTCGATGTGGTGGACCCCGCAACTGTCTTCGCGCTCGCCGTCCCAGAGGTTGACGTGCACCTTGTCATCGCCGTTGCACTCGTCGTACTCGTTCGTGCCAACCACGCATACCTGCACCACCTTGCCGTCGTTTCGGTGCAGGTCGATTGCGAACTCCTTGTACTCGTCATCGTCCCGCACGACCTCGCAGACCAGCTTGCCGAACTTGCACGGCAGCACCAGGCGCTCGTTGTCATTGCTCCTGCCCATGGCTATCCCTCCTGCGCTATCTCGATTGCCAGCGTCGCCTCTCCGTCAGCCTGCGAAACCGGGTACATGTAGGAAACCTCTCGGTCCCAGACCTTTTCGAGCAGATCTTGCTTGTAGTACACGTCCTCGTCTTCGCCCTGCTCTATCGAGTAGACGATGTCGTAGTCGTTCGTCGATTCGTTCCAGATGCGGAACTCGACGTTGCCGCACAACCCGCATCCGCACATGTCGCTAACCTTCATTGACGCGCTCCTTCCTCGGCCCGGGTATCACACCGAACTCAACCAACCCTTGCTGCACCGCCTTGAACTGGCGGTACTGCTTCATCTTGATGTTGCGTTCGAGCCATCTAATCACCTCGGATGCGTACCCCTCGTATGGGTACTGCGCATCACCGATAATCGAGTGGTACAGGTTGTGCCTGATGCCGCTGACAGCTGAACTTGATTCGGGGTTTAGTTCATACCACATGTTCGCCATCGCCACGGCAAGCTCCATGGCGTCCGTCCTCGTCTTACTCATGCTGTCACCTCCATCATGCTCAGCAGCCCGTCCTTGTAGTCGTTCGCGACCTTGCGCATGGCCTTGCGGGCCTCGTCAACCATGCGGCCTATCACCATGTCGAACTGGTATTCGGTCACGCCGTTCACCCATGCGTGGTACTCGCGCGTGATGCCCTCGCTCTCGAATGCTTCCTCGTCCAGGATGTAGCTCGCTATCCTGTATAGCTCGGTGTAGTCGTGCTCCATGCTTCCTCCCTCCAACGAAAAGGAGCCGCCCGAAGGCAGCTCCCCATTGCGTATCACTGTGTATCAGCGTCTATTCCTCAAGCATCTTCACCACGGCGAAGGTGTCCATCTCCCCTCTGTCGGTGGGAACCTTCACGAGCGCGTTGACCCGCTTGCCCGTTCCGCGCTCGCCTGGCAGCAGCTTCCATGCGCCGAAGGCATCGAGCGCAGCCTGCAGCGTGCCGAACACCTCGCCCTCGACGTGCTCACCACGGTCGTTCACTACCTCGAACTCGTATTCGAGGGCCATGTCCTCGAAGTCCTTCCAGTAGCCGTCGTAATCAGCCATGCCGAACCTCCCGTCTACGCTTTCTCCAGCACGTAGGTCTTGCCGTTGCCGTCGATGACGTGCGGCGTGTCGTAGTTGTCATGCGTCACGTAGCTGTCGGTGCGCTTGTCCTTGAAGGCGCACGGGTAGCCGTCGGTCCCGAGAATCGCGGGGACGCCGCCCATGATGGTGCCGACCGTGAAGCCATCCGGCAGCCTGTAGATGGCGCCGCCGTCGTCCTCGCCCTTGAAGTCGACGGTGTTGCCGCCCCACGGTTCCAGGCTCCAATGGGAGCCCGTCTCGCGAATGCTCGGAGCCTCGTACACGTGGACCTGATAGATGGTTGCCGTTGCCATTGCGATCTCCTTTCGCTCATTCCCACGCATCCATGATACAGCAAGGGCGCCGCTACCGACGCCCCTGCATCCTCTCGGCGCTCATCGCCGCCTTGCAGAACGGCGGGTACTTGCCCCGCCATCCGGGGTGCCAGCAGTCGCACTCCCTCGGGCAGAGGTGGACCTTGCGCAGCCGCTTGCACTCGGCGATCGCGGGCTTGTACTTGTCGCTCCTCGTCGTGACGGTGCTCATAACGCCGCTCCTTCCATCCTAGCCTGCTTGCGCTTCCAGTAGTCGCACTTGTAGTACTCACGCTCGAGCGCGTGGACCAGCTCGCCGATGCTCTTGAAGCTCCGTCCGCTCAGGTTGCGCTCGAACTCGGGATGGCGCACGATGACCTCGTACCATCCGCCGCCTACGTGCTCGACGTACTTGACGAGCAGCCATTCCCGCGTGTCGGCGTATGGTGAGTTGTCGTGGAAGAACCGCTCCATGCTAAAGCATCCCGCCATGACCTTAACCCTCGATTCCATCTCCGCTCCTTTCCTCGATGCCCAGCACCTCTCGCTCCCAGTAATGAACCGCCCGGAACAGCGCGCCGTTGCCGTTGTGCTCGTCGAAGTAATGGCCCCAGTCCCAGGAGTACTCGTAGCATGTTCCGTTCCACACGCTCGCGAAGTAGCTCCCGATGACGTACTGCAACCTGCCGTTCTCGCAGCGGTGAAGCAGCAGCATCCTCGTGTTCGGGTGAAGCCTGCTCTCGTCCGTGTGCATCGCCAGGATTTCCGTGTTCTCGCTCGTGTAGTTGCTCATGCTTGCACCTCCATCATCTCGTCTATCAGGTTCCGAAGCGCCACGAACGCATCGGCTTGCAGCTCGGCGTCGCCTATCTGCCAGCACTTCGCCGTGAGCATATCGACGCAGTTGTTCGTGACGCGCTCGGGATTGCGGGTCGTGATGGCGTCCATCGTGCGGTCGTACTGCCGCCAGTCGGCGTCGCTTACGTGAGGTTTGCGCTCTAGCATTTGTGGACTCCCTTCTTCATGTCGAACTCGAAGAACGGCTTGCACGGCTCCATGACGATGCGGCTTTCCTTGCAGGACGTGACCTCGCCATCGTCTATCGTGAACTCGGTGAAGCACCCATCGCTGTTAGGCTCGTCGTAGAACTCGTAGCGCACGTCGGCGCTCCAACAATCGAGCGGGACGGGCAGGGATTCGAGGTCGTCGTACAGCTTTGCAAGCGCGCCGTCGAACCATCCGGCATCCTCCCATTCGAAGAACAGCGTCAGGTTCCCCTCGGCGTCCTCGCCCTTCATTGCAGCCTCGCACCATTCGAGCGCCGCCTCGTCGTGCTCGTGCTCGTGGACCGTAACCGTGCATCCCATCCATGCGTCGCAGCTCATCTTATCGCCTCCATCATCTCGCTCAGCTTGTTCGCCACCGTCACTTCGTCTAGCTGCATGAACAGGTCCTGTTCCTCCTTGCTCGGGAAGTCGATGTAGATCTTCACCGTCCAGCTCTGGTGGTACTCGTCGTATTCCAGGTTGTCGAACTCGACGCCATCGATGTGCTCGTACATGCTCACCACTCCCTCAACTCCTCGAACTTCTCTTTCCCGATGTGCCTTTCCATGGCGTGCTCCATGGCGCACCATTCCTTGTCGCCGAAGTCGTCGTACCAATCGCGCAACCAGCCGACCGCGCTCAGCACGATGATGTCCGCGAGGCCGTGCTCCCTGATGTACTCGGCCAGCTTGCCCTCGCATCCGTCCTCGAGCCGCATGAACAGCTCCTCCTCGTCGAACGTCGCGACTACCGTGTCTTCCTTGCGCACCGTCATGCTCACCACTCCCAAATCTTGAACCGTGTCTTGAACTGCCTGAAATTCACGGGATTGTGGCCCATCTTCTTGACGATGTTGGTGTATGCCGCGTACATGCGGTTCACCATCTCGTCGAACTCGCTCTTGCTCATCAGACCTCCTTAGTCCTCGTAAATTCGGTCAGCGCTTCCGAAGCGTTGGTCATATTGCTCCAGGTACTTGAAGCAGCCCTTCGCTTCGTTGATTCGCTCGGGCATCCTCTCGGCCATCGCGTTGAACACCTTCAGCGCTTGCTCGTCTGCCTGCTCCTGCGACTCGGCCACGACCTCGAAGTTGTCGTAGTACTCGAACCCCGCGTAGTAGCCGTAGGTCTTGAGCGGCTGTTCGTACTCGACCTTGTCGGTTGCGAGGGCAGAGAGGAAACCATCAAGCCCCGCCACCTGGTCAAGCACGATTTCCTCACCCTCCATCCACGAGCCGATGACGTGCGACCATCGTGCGAGCTCGTCTTTCACGTCATCTACACTCATCATCTCTGGGTCTTCGAAGTACCCGGTTACTTTCTGAAACGTGTAGTCATTCTTCATAGTGAGTTTCATGTTCCCTCCTAGTAGTTCGCCTTCACCTTTTGCTCGTTGAACGCCGACTTGACTGTTTCGGCGATGTCGTCGTTGTTCATCTGGCACACCCAGTCTGCATTGCGGTAGCTCCCCGTGCGCTCGGCTGCCGCCATAGCGTCCTCGATGTAGCTCATTGCCGTGCAGATGCGCTTGACGTCCTCGCTCGAAAGCGTCACCTCGGGATACTCGTGGACGCCTTGCCCCACCGAGGGGTCGAACGCCCAGGACGAGCACCATCTCATCGCTTCCTGCTCGTCGTCGAAACGTTCGAGGCAGTTTCCCTCGGCCCATGAGCCACGGCACACGTGCCCCTCCCACGTCCCGTCATCCTGCTTGGTGACGAACGCGCTGAACACCGGTTCCTCGTCGTCGTCGTACTCGAACTGGTAGCAGCTCCACTCGGTCTGTTCCTCGTTGTCCGCCATCCAGAACTCCAGCGTCATGTCGACGTCCGCCTTGCCGTACTTCGCCATGTTCCCTCCTTGCCTCATGCCGTCCTCCTAACGTGCCTGAAAAACGTCGCCGAACGCTCCATGTCCCACAGCCACCCCTCGAACGTGGGGTAGGCTTCCTTGTCGACCGTGGAGCGGTAAAGCTCCTTCATCTGACTGTAGGTGCGCTCGCCTTCAAGCCCGGGCTCGTGCGAAACCCACGTCGCGTCGGTGTAGATTCGGAAGATCATATGATGCCCTCCTTCACCAGCTCGTTGAAGCATTCCTCCATGCAGTCGAGGAACGTCATGCCGATTTCGTCGTAGACCATGTGCGGGTACTCGTTCTTGCCGATGTTCTCGCGCTTGTCCGCGCTCCACTTCCAGCACCCGTCGTTGCCGCTGAAGAACACGGCCACCTCCCAGTCGCCGCACATCCGATGGAACGAGCTCGGGTGCTTCATCTCCGCCACGTCGCCGTCGAACGCCACGTACTCGGCGTACGTGTATGCCGACCACTCGACCATGTTTGTGAAGTCATCCCATTTCGTGTGCCTCATGCCGCGCTCCCTTCTATCCGTAGAACCTCGGCGACGGATCGAACACCGTCTCGCCTGTCTCGCCGTGACGCAGCGCCGTGCGGTATCCGTAGCCGCACAGCTCCTCGCATTTCCAACGCGCCTGCTCCTCGAACCTCAGCTCTTCGAGCAGCATCCACCCGAACTCGCCGGGCTTCATGCCCCATATCTGCCACATGCCCGCTCCTCTCAATCAGCGGGGCGACCGAAGCCGCCCCGTCCCATCCTCTTTAAGCCGCATCCTCCACGGCGTCGGCGTTGTCGTGGCGCTCCTTGAGCAGCTTGCTCGCCTTGAGCGCCTTCTGCGCAGCCTTGTAGACGTCGAGCTCCTTGTCCTTGTTGCCCGTGCGCTTGAGCCAGCTCGCGATGTAAGCGGCGCTGTTGTCCTCGCGCTCGACCTTGTGGTGGAAGTCGAAGCCCAGCGCCGCGCAGAGGAACATGCTCCCGAGCTCGGCGACAAGCTCCTCCTTGGCGTACTCGGGCGTTCCCTTCTTGCCGAACTTGCGCCCAAGCTCCAAGCCCGTCGAATGGGTCATCTCGTGGGCTACCACGCTCGCGAACGCGTCCAGGTTGAAGAACTGGCTGCGAAGCGGCACGTTGATGCAATCGAAGCCGATGCTGTAGTGCGGGGCCTCGGCCATGCGCTGCTCGTATATGGGGCAGCGGCTCGACGCTATCAGGCGGTCGATCGTCGGCACCAGCGCCTTCTCGGGCAGCTTCTCGGGCTCGGCCCGAAGCTCGATGCCCTCAAGCTGGTGGGCGTTGAACACGCGGTTGAAGTGGTGCGGCTCCATCCAGCAGCGCAGCTCGTGCGCGCCCTCGTCGTACTCCTTGGGTTTGACCCAGGAGTACTTGAGCACGTCGCCGCTCGCCCTGTCGAACATCATGTAGCGCAGCCCGTAGTGCTCCACGATGCTCGAATGCTCGCCCTTGCGCACCTTGTAGCCCAGCTCGTTGGCGCGGTTGATGCTGAACCACCGATTGTCCGCCCAACCGTTCTTCCACGCGATGACCCCGAGGTTCAGCTCGTTGCATCCCGTGTACGACTTGCCCTCGAAGTTGACGGGGTTGAGGTACTTGTACAGCCCCTTGGCCTCCCATTCGGCGTTCCAGCTCAGGTCCTCGCCCAGCTTCTCGAACAGGGCATCGACGATCATCAGGTGGTTGTCGTCGAAGACCTCGCGCAGCTTGCGTTTCTTGTTCTCGTTCGCCGTGTTCTTGCGTGCCATGTGTGCTATCCTTTCTCTCGCAGGTGGGGGAGCGGAGTCGTGAAGTCGCGCCGCTCCCTTGCTTCCATCCGATGCGGTGGACGCTAGCGCCCGTCGATGACCGTCAGGCCGCGCTTGTTCTCTGCGGCCCAGATGTCGTACATCCAGACCTTCGGCTTCGCCGCCCATCGGTATCCCATGGCCTCCAGCTCTTTCTGCAAGGTCACGTCCTCGCGGCCGATGCCCGCGATTCGTACTGGGGCCTTCTTGCCGGGTGCGCGGTTCGCGCTCGTGTTCGGGTGCTTGGCGCACCATTCGCGCGCCTCTTCGAGCAGCGCCTCCAGGCTCACGACCGCCGCCGCGTCCTGCACCTTCGGCTCGCCCTGCGCCTTCTCCTTCCATCCTTGCGCCTCGGCGTAGTACTCGCCGGCCTTTGTCTTCCAGCCCTTCAGCTCGGCTTCCACCGACTTGAGCTTGGCTTCCAGCTCCTCGATTTGCGTCTTCACGCTCGCTTCCTCCTTCTCGTCGTGGACCTCGGCCATTTCCTTGGGCGGTTCGGGCGCCTTGGGCGCTTCGACCTTGGGGCGTTCGGGCTTGGGCGGCGCCGACACGGGGCGCTTGAACGCCTCGGCGAGCGCAGCCTCGAACTCCGTGCCGCTCACGATGCGCACCTGCTGCCCCTTGGCGATGGCCCGCTCGGCCTTGTCCCGCTTGGCCTTGCCGGCGTTCCCTGCGATGACGAACACCGTCACCTCCGACGTGAACCGCTCGGCGGGGATGCCGCCCACGAGCTTCAGCTTCGTGAACGCCTCCGACCTCGTCATCGTCGCCAGCGTGCCCGTGATGCACACCGTCTCGCCCTTCAGGTTCAGCTTCTCCATGCGTTCCTGCTCCTTCCTCGTCGCCTTGAACTTCTCGAACTCCTCGTCCTTGAGCTTGGTCTTGAGCTCGTTGAACTCGGCCACCGTGACGGAACCCCTCGCGTAGACGATTTCGTTCAGCCTGACGGCGGCCTTGAACCCGGACTGCCTGCGCTCCTTGCAGAGCTTCTCGACTACCTCCAGGGTGATTGACGCCTTGGCCTCCTTGAGCGTGCCGAACGTGCCGCCGACCCTGAGCCCGCTGTCCCGCTCGATGCACTCCCACGCCGAGGTCTTGCCCTTCAGCTTCTTGTGCGTGGTCTTGCAGGCGAACACGTGCTCGCTCGCCGTCTTGTAGCCGTCCCTCCGCTCGCGGTAAACCTTGCCGTCGTCGAACACCAGCGCCCAAACGCTCTCCGTCTTAGCCATGCCCTTCTCCTTCCTCAGCACGTCCAGCTTCTCCTGCTGCTCGGGGTCGAGCTCGGTTTGCAGCTCGGCCCTCGCCATCTCGGCGTACTGCTCGGGCTCCTTGCCGAACCGCTTGCAGTAGCACCGCTCGTGCCAGAACACGGGCTTGCCGCCCTTGCGCTGCGCGGCTCCGACGCCCGGCTCGTGCTTGTAGACGCCCATGCCGCAGATGCAGCACTCGGCGCGATGCGCCCGCCCTACGGCCCGCGCCACCCACTCCTCCATGCCTTCCTCCCTTCAACCGTGAGGGCGCCCACGTCGGACGCCCTCGTTCTCACGGTCCCTAACGGACCTTCATCCTTCGGCCGTCATCCGGCTCCCTGAACAGGCCCGCGTTCTTGCAGGCTTGCAGGGCGTCGGACCACAGCCCGTGCGTTCCCTCCCGGAACACCGAGCGGAACGCGACCTCGCCGCCGTTCATCTCGGCGAAGTGGACCCTCGGGAACAGGTAGTGATCGCTCTTCATAGATCACCTCCCAACGCCTCCAGGACGAACTCCTCGAACAGCGCCACCTTCCCGTCGCTGCGGTGCTCGTTGCGGTACAGCAGCGCCGCGACCAGCTCCTCGGTGGTGTAGGGGCTCCGCTCTTCGAGGTAGCTCACGAGGGCCTCCGTCCACGCCTTGCTGGATGCGGCGCGCGCCTCCTGCAACATCGTGGCGTAGGGCTCCTGCAAGATGAACTCGCCCTCTTCCGTCATGTTCCACATTCCTTCGGCCATATGTCTCCCTTCTACTCGTCGGCCCGATGGACCCTTGCCTGTGCTACAATGTCCATGCCAGGGCGCTCCTCATCTCACCGAATCGCGCCCCGGCCCCTGCGCCCCCTCGTGGGGCGTTTTTTAGTACTCGATGACCTCGCGGCAGGCCATCAGCTCTTCCGCGCCGACTTGCCACGGCTCGCGCGTGGCTCCTTCTCGGCGGACTTCGATGCAGCCCTCGATGCGCTCGTACAGGTCGCACAGCGCCTCGATGGGGTTGCGCCGCCTCGTCTTGAGGACGTGCCCGACGTTGCGCTCGTCGATGATGTAGGCGGTCATGCTCGTCTCCTTCCTAGCTCACCCATCCCAGGTGCTCGTCGTAGTGCAGCTGCTCGAAGAGCTTCTGCTGCCAGTAGACGTTCAGCGACTCGTTGAAGTTGCGCTCGTCCAGCGCGATCACTATCGCGTGGTCGCTAATCTCGAGCGCCTGGCTCCTGGTCAGCTCCCACTCGGCGCTGCCGTTGGGCTTGCGGTAGTACTTCCTGCTCTCGGGGTCGATTACGTTCCACTTCATGGTTGCTCCTCTCCTCGGGCTTCCTGCCCTCTTCCGTCGACGTGATTCCGCCGATTGCTCCCAACGCGAACGCTCCGGCCAGCAGTGCGATGGCCTGCCGTCTCGTCAGCTCCATGCCCGCTCCTCGACGCGCTCCCGCTCCTTGCGGATGCACTTGTCCAGCAGCAGGTCGAACGCCCGCTCCCGCATGGCGGCTTCCTCGGCCAGCTCGGCCATCCTCGCGATTTCCTCGTAGTCCCACATGGTCGTTCCTTCCTCTCGTTTCCTCGGCTATCCCGTGTAGCCACATGGCAACCCTCACGCGCTACCCCGTGAGGGCTGCCTGTAACTGCATGGTCTGGTGATTGGGCAGGGGCGCGCTACTTGCGGAAGCAGTCGTCGTAGCCCTTGAGCAGGTCGACGTAGGTCCATGCGCCCTTGATGAGCTGCCAGCCAGAATCCAGCTTCGCCGCCGCGAACTCCTTGGCCGGGCGCTTGTTCTCCTTGGCCTGGTAGAGCTGGACCCACGTGCCGCAACGCTTGCGTTCGACGGTGAAGCCTTGGGCGGTGAGGGAGTTGTACGCCTTGGTGATGGTGGCCTTCTCCGTGCCCTTGGCGGCGATTTCATCGCCCCATTGCAGGATGCATCCGCCCTTGGTGTACACGGGTTCCTTGGCCTGTTCTTCCTTGGGTTCTTCGGCCTTGGGTTCTTCCACCTTGGGGGCCTTGGGGGCCTTGGGGGCCTGAGAGATCATCTCGGCGACCACTTC
>JAFUBE010000334.1 GCA_017460365.1 Eggerthellaceae bacterium | reverse complement strand
CCTTGCTGATTAATTAATGGGTATATTTTACAGCATAAAGAGCAGCCCTCAAAGATGCTGACATAGATATTTACCGTGAGAAAGCTTTCAGTAACAGTTCACTGAGTCCGGGAGACGTAGCATTGACGCCACAGACGCGCTTGCCCGCCTTCATGCGCACGGTTGCCTTCGCATCGGAAAAGCGCCTTACCTTGCCCGCGCCGTCGAAGCGCCCCTCCTGAAGCGGAAGCGAGAGCGATAGCAGCTCGGCGTGGCCGGAAGCGAGGTAACCTGCGTCGTATGTGAAGCCGAAAAACGGCTCGCCATCGGCCATATCGAGGACTCCCGCCTTCGCGCCGCGCGAGTAGACGATCAGGTTCACGAGAACCTCCTCGCGCTCACGTCCACGTCGAGGCTGAGCGTGTTGAGGACGCGGATCGTCCGACCGAGCTCGATGGTGGGCTTGCCGTTCTCGAGGTCCGATAGGAATCGCACCCCGCAACCGCAGAGCTCGGCCAGCTCGCGCTGCGTGAGGCTCTATGCCTTGCGGGCATCCCGGACGGCTCTGCCCACGTCCTTCGCCGAATACACCTTTGACATGATGTTCCCCCTATTCCCGTACGGGAAATTCTACCCACGAGGTTATTGTATTTTCCCGAACGGGAATTTTCTAGCAGCTGAGTCAGTGAGACGGCCACGCGGTTCACGCAAAACAGCAGAACAACTCGCACCCCTGTCCTGAACGGAACGCGCCCCCGACCATCCCGACTGTCAGTCCAAAGCAGGAAACACCCCTAGACAAATCGCCTCGCTAAACCATTCGCTGCCCGTCATCAGGTGGTTTGCCGCTCGGAAACCGGAAAGGCGTCCGTCGCCCAAGCGTGAGATGTTACGCCTCAACCAACGGAAAACCTAGCATTAGCATGCAAGCCAGCCAGCTTCCGAGCTGAAGTCTCTGGCTTTCGCACCTTTGGTGATCTTCTTCACATACGCGCTGAACTTCGCCTTGCTAACCTTCGCGCCGTTCACGTAGTACGTGTAGTTATGGCTGTACCAAATATCGTCGTCCTCTCGCGACGCCACGAGCTTCGACGTCTTGCCGTTCCACTTGTAGTAGCGATCCCGCGCGTAATGGTTGTGCCAGTCGTGCACTTTCAGGACGCCTTTCTTCTTGTACGAGATGATGCGGTGGTCGAACACGCCTTCGCCGACCGAGAATGAGGAAGACGAGATCGCCACGATCTTGCCGGACGAGAACCCGTAGACCGAGTTCATCGGTTGCCAGCGGTTGTCCTGGGACACAAGCAACTCGTCGACCCCGTCGCCGTTCAAGTCGGCAAAGCGATACCGCACGCCAGTGAAGCCATTGTTGGGAGCGCCGTCATCCCGGTATTCCTTGTAGAGCGCCTTCAGTTTCTTCTTGAGCGCGCTTCGAGCTTCAGCGTTCTTGTTTGCCTTGGTGGGCCTCATCACCTTGAACGTCCTGGTCACGCTTCCCTTCAGGTTGCCCTTGCCTTTTATGGTTACCTTGTAGGTGCCAACGGCCTTCGGAGCAGACACCTTCTTGCCCTTGGCGTTCCTGTACGTGACCGTATAGCCCTTACCGGCCTTCAAGGTAGATCCGCCCACCCTCACGGTAACCTTGGGCTTCACCGCCTTGCCCGTGTAGGTCTTGGAAGCGCTCACGCTCACCTTGGCCTCGGACATCTTGTAGGTGACCTTGATCTTGCTGTTCAGCAGGGAGAAGTTCGTCAGGGGCTTCGTCTTCAGCAGCTTCGCCCCGAGCTTGTTTTCGTAGGACCTCAGCCGCGCCAGCGCATTGTCCCAGTCGTTGACGTCTGTTGCCCCGAAACCCTTCAGGTAGGACTGCTTCACCTTACCGGCCGACT
>JAFUBE010000333.1 GCA_017460365.1 Eggerthellaceae bacterium | reverse complement strand
TCGCACGCATCGACTTGCGTTGCGTCCACCTTCTTTCACACCGCCTTGATCAGCGGCAGACCCAGAGTCCCCGCACCAATAAAACCGATTGTCGACATGTGCGCCCCTTTCGTTGCAGTTGATAGCCATATCATACCTGTTGCAAGCAGCAAGAGGGCGCATGACAGACAGTTTGACGCAGGAGGCCTGCCGCCACACACGCAATCTGCATTCAATGCATTCCTCCACGTCTCCTTTGCCGCAGTTTTTATCACTGGACCGAGCACAAGTATTGCCTTTTTGCTCATGAGCAGTACAATCCCACCATGTGCATCTTGCGAATTGCATACGCGCGCTGAACGCGTATCCGCTTTACGTGGAACGTGTCGAGGGAACCAGGTGAAAGTCCTGGGCAAGGGCCATTGCTGTAACGGGTCTCCCGAAGCCAGAATGCTCGACCAGCATGCGAACGCTTTTTCAAGCTCCGTGAACCCCGGAGTAACGCGTCGTCAAATCCGACGTGATCCGGGCGCCCGCGAGGGCGCTTTCTTTTTGGAAAGGCTGCACTTCGCATCGAACGCACATTGGCATCGCACAATGTGAGGGAAATCGCGATGCTCTGCGAAAGGAGAGAACATGTCGGAACTTAACCTGACGCGACGGCACTTCGCAGGACTTGCCGCCGTCGGAGCCGCCACGCTCGGAGCGGGCCTGGCAGGCTGCTCGTCCGGGACTGCTGCGTCCAGCTCTGAAGCGGCCTCTGCCTCCGCTTCTGCGGAAGCCCAGGCATCGTCGAGCGCTGAAGAAGCCTCGCAAAGTAGCGCAGAAGCCGCTGCTGCATCGTCGTCGACCACTCAAACAACGGAGGAAGAAATGGCTCGTCCTGTAATCCTTGTCACCAGCTTCGGCACCAGTTTCCCCGATAGCCGCCACATTACCATCGGCGCAATCGAGTCCGCAATCCGCGAGTCGTACCCTGACTACGACGTACGCCGCGCCTTCACTGCCCAGATCATCATCGACCACATCGAAAAAGACACCGGGCGCCACATCGACAACTTCGAAGAAGCCATGGAGCGCGCAATCAAAGACGGCGTGAAGGAGATCATCGTCCAACCGACGCATTTGATGGACGGCTTCGAGTACACCGACATCAAGGACGCCCTGGCCAACTACGAATCCAGCTTCGAAAAGTGCGCTCTGGGCGAGCCGCTTCTGGCCAGCGACGCCGACCAGAAGGCCGTGGCAGAGGCAATTAAGGCCGCCATGGAGGAATACGAAGACGACAGCACCGCCATCTGCCTGATGGGCCATGGAACCGAGGCCGATTCGAACAGCATTTACGAAACCATGCAGGGCGTGTTCACCGACCTGGGCTACGACAACTACTTCGTGGCAACCGTGGAGGCCGAGCCCACGTTCGACGACGTTGCCGAGGCGGCATCGAAGGCCGGCTACACCAAGGCCGTGCTGCGCCCGATGATGGTGGTTGCCGGCGACCATGCCAACAACGACATGGCCGACGAAGAGGACCCCGAATCCTTCGCTTCCATCATGAAGAACGCCGGTTTCGAGGTGCAAAGCGTCATCGAGGGCCTGGGGCAGCTCGACGCTGTGGACGACATCTACGTGCAGCACGTCGCCGCAGCCATTTCCACCCTGTAAAGACAGTGCTTCAAGGC
>JAFUBE010000332.1 GCA_017460365.1 Eggerthellaceae bacterium | reverse complement strand
CCTGCGTCCAGGTAAAAGACACAGGTCCTGATTACCTGTTGGGGCGCTCTCCGAGCACCCTTCTGCCTTTGTTGACGGGCGCTCGGAGAGCGCCCCTGCGGGGTCAACCCCGCTTGGTGAAGCCGTTCGGCTTCGGGCCCTGCCGTTGTTGACGGGCGCTCGGAGAGCGCCCCTACGATGTCAACCTTACTTGTTAAAGCTCTTCGACCGTGATGAGGTGCTTCACCTTGAAGATCATGCCGCGGACGGACTCGTTATCGGGCACGTCGTGCGTCTTTCCGATGCGCCCGAGGCCGAGCGACCTGAGGGTCTGCCCCTGGTCGTACTTGCGGCCGATCTGGCTTTTCACCTGCGTCACACGCAGCATCTTATTGTCTGCCATTATTCGGCCTCCTCAACCTTCTCGGTGACGTCCACCGCTGCGGCCGTCTTCTCTTTGCGGCCCCAGATATAGTCGACCGACACACCGCGGCGCTCGGCGACCTGCTCGGGGCTCTGCATGCTCTTCAAGCCTTCGGCCGTCGCTTTTACGATGTTCATCGCGTTGTTCGTGCCGAGCGACTTGGTGATGACGTCGGTCACGCCTGCGAGCTCCATGACCGCACGGACCGGGCCGCCGGCCTTCACGCCGGTACCGCGGATGGCGGGCTTGATGAGCACACGGCCTGCGCCGAACTCGCCCATGACCTCATGCGGCACGGTGCCTTCCGGCGTCAGCGCCACGTGGAACATGTTCTTCTTGGCGTCTTCCACGCCCTTGGAAATGGCAGTGGGAACTTCCTTGGACTTGCCAAGGCCCACGCCCACGTTGCCCTGGCCGTCACCGACCACCACGAGAGCGGTGAGCTGCATGCGACGACCGCCCTTGACGGTCTTCGCAACGCGCTTGATGGTGACGACGCGCTCCTGAAGCTCGGGAACGCCGGCTTCCTGCTGTTGTGTCTTGCGAGCCATTGCTACTCCCTTTCTAGAACTTCAGTCCGGCTTCGCGAGCAGCTTCCGCCACGGCCTTCACGCGGCCATGGTACAGGTTGCCACCACGATCGAACACGATTTCGGTGATGCCGGCGTCGAGCGCCTTTTTGGCGATGATCTCGCCGATGGCGGCCGCGCCTTCAACGGTGCCGCCCTTCTTGCCCGTAGCCTTGAACTCGGCCCCGAGCGTGGAGGCGCCCACGATGGTCTTGTGCGCCACGTCGTCGATGACCTGGACGTACATGTTGTTGTTGGAACGGGTCACGCACATGCGGGGACGCGCGGCCGTGCCGGAGATCTTGCCACGAACGCGGCGATGGCGGCGTACCAGACCCGTCTCCCTCTTCCTAGCATTCAGAGTTTTCATCGATCATTCCCTTCGACAGTTTAGGCTACTATTCGCTCTTTGCGGCCTTGCCGAGCTTGCGGCGGATGTACTCGCCCTCGTAGCGGATGCCCTTGCCCTTGTAAGGCTCGGGCTTGCGCCACTTGCGAATATCCGCGGCAACCTGGCCGACCTGCTCTTTGCTCGCGCCGGAAACGACGATCTCGGTCGGCTGGGGGCACTCGAACGTGATGCCCTCGGGGCACGGAACCGAAACCGGGTGGGAATAACCCAACTGCATTTCCAGGTCCTTGCCCTTCAGCGCGGCACGATAGCCGACGCCGACCAGCTGCAGCTTCTTCTGGTAGCCGTTCGACACGCCCTCGACCATGTTGGCGATGAGCGTGCGGACCAGGCCGTGCTGAGATTTCGCTTCGCGGGAATCGTCAGGACGCGAAACGGTGATGGTGTCGCCCTCCTGCTCGATGGTAATGATGGGACGGAATGTACGGGAAAGCTCGCCTTTGGGGCCCTTAGCCGTAACCGTTGAACCGTCGATGGTCACCGTAACGCCAGAAGGAACGGTGATGGGCATTTTGCCGATACGAGACATGCTAACTCGCTCCTTTCCTACCAGACGTAGGCGATGACTTCGCCGCCGACGCCAGCCTTGCGCGCGTCGCGGTCGCACATAACGCCCTTGCTCGTGGACACGATGGCGGTGCCGAGGCCGCCGAGCACGCGCGGCAGCTCGTCTTTGCCCGCATAGATTCGCAGGCCCGGCTTGCTGATGCGCTTGATGCCGCGGATGGTCTTCGCCTTCTTCTCACCGTACTTCAGCGTGATCTCGAGCGTGCCGCGCGGCTCGCCGTCGATCACCTCGTAGCGGGTGATGTAACCTTCCTCGGCCATGACGCGCGCGATCTCGACGAGCTTCTTGCTCGTCGGCATCGACACCGTCTCCTTGCCGACCATATTCGCGTTGCGAATACGCGTCAGCATATCTGCAATGGGATCGGTCATTGTCATTTTTGTTTCTCCTTAGTCCTTGATGAACCGTGCCGTCCGGTTCGTGTGCGCCCGTGACGCACGCGCCTGGGCGGTCGGCACACCCGCCGTTTGAATTTCCTACCAGGAAGCTTTCGTCACGCCGGGAAGCTCGCCCTTGTTCGCAAGCTCGCGCAGGCACACGCGGCACAAGCCGAACTTGCGGTAGTAAGCGCGGGGACGTCCGCAACGCGTGCAACGATTGTGCTGGCGCGTCGAGTACTTCGGCTCGCGCTTCGCCTTGGCGATCATCGATTTCTTTGCCATGTAGTTCCTTCTTTCCTCATTGTCCGCGCTCTTGCGCGGTTTTCACCTTGTTGGTTCTCGTTTGAATTACTCCGCGTCACGGGCTTTGAACGGGAAGCCGAGCGCCTTGAGCAGCGCGTAGCCCTGCTCGTCGTCTTCCGCCGTGGTGACGACCGTGACGTCGAGGCCGCGGGTGCGGTCGATCTTGTCGTAGTCGATCTCGGGGAAGATCAACTGTTCGGTGATGCCGAGCGAATAGTTGCCGCGACCGTCGAAGCTGTTCGGGTTGATGCCGCGGAAGTCGCGGACGCGGGGAAGTGCGGTGGACAGCAGGCGGTCCATGAACTCCCACATGCGGTCGCCGCGCAGCGTGACCTTGCAGCCGATTGCCATGCCCTCGCGGATCTTGAAGCCTGCGATAGACTTCTTGGCACGGCAGATCATCGGCTGCTGGCCGGTGATCGCGCGCATGTCCGCGACAGCACCGTCGAGGATCTTGGAATCGGCCGCCGCATCGCCGCAACCCATGTTAACGACGATCTTGGTGACCTTCGGAACCTGGTTGACGTTGGCGATGTTCAGCTCTTTCTCGAGCGCGGGAATGATTTCCGCCTTGTACTTTTCCTTCAAACGAGGAGTCATTTGTTCTTTCCTTTCCGATGAATTAAACCCGGGATTTCCGACCCCAGGTCCCTTGGGCGCCTTGCCCAAGGGCCATAAACCTCTTGCGCCTCAAAGATGCTGAGCAGCGTGAGCCTGTCGAGCGCAGTTGCCGTTAAAAGCGGAGGGAGTTGGCTCGTCCAACGACCACAGCTTCGAACGGCACATGCGCCGTCAGGGTTTCGCTAATCAATATCTTTGCCGCACTTCTTGCATACGCGGACCTTTTTGCCGTCGTCCTTGAAACGATGGCCGACGCGGGTCGCGGCCTTGCAGCTCGGGCAGACCAACATGACGTTCGACACGTTGATCGGCGCTTCGATCGAAGAGATGCCGCCCTGCGGGTTCTGCTGCGTCGGGCGCATGGCCTTCTTCACGATGTTGACCTTCTCAACAACTACGCGGCCCTTGCTCGGCAGGGCGCGAAGGATCTCGCCTTCCTTGCCCTTGTCCTTGCCTGCGATGACCTTTACGCGGTCACCTTTCTTCACATTCAGCTTTGCCATTTAGATTGACACCTCCCCTACAGCGTTTCCGGTGCCAGAGACACGATCTTCATGTACTTCTTCTCGCGAAGCTCGCGTGCGACCGGCCCGAAGATGCGGGTGCCGCGGGGGCTGCCATCTTCGTTGATCAGAACGGCTGCGTTCTGGTCGAACTTGATGTAGCTGCCATCCGAGCGGCGAATTTCCTTCTTCACGCGCACGACGACGCAGCGAACGACGTCGCCTTTCTTCACGCCGGCGTTGGGGATAGCCTCCTTGACCGCGCAGATGATGACGTCACCGAGGCCCGCGTAACGGCGACCGGTGCCGCCGAGGACCTTGATGCACTGCACTTTGCGGGCGCCGGAGTTATCGGCAACTGCGAGCATGGTTTGCATCTGAATCATTGCTGTACCCTACTTTCCCTCGTCGCCGATTACTTAGCGCGCTCGACGATTTCGAGAAGACGCCAGCGCTTCATCTTGGAGTACGGACGCGTCTCCATGATGCGGACAGTGTCGCCGATGTGCGCTTCGTTGTTCTCGTCGTGAGCGTGGAACTTCTTCGTGGAGCTCATCATCTTCTTGTAGATGGGATGAGCCTTGCGCTCGTGGATCTGCACCACGATGGTCTTGTCGGTGACATCGCGGACTACGACGCCCTGACGGACCTTGCCCAGATTGCGGGGTGGTTCTGCCAGTGCAAATCCTTTCCGCCCTAGTTCAGAGCACGAAGCTCACGAGCGCGCATCACGCTCTGGAAGCGG
>JAFUBE010000331.1 GCA_017460365.1 Eggerthellaceae bacterium | reverse complement strand
GGCCGCGCTCGGTTCGGCCATGCTAGTGGCCATGTTGCACTACAAGCTGAAAGAAGGCGTGCAGTTCACCGTCGAAGACACGCACCGAGAACTGTCTGTACTGATGCGCCACATGCTAGGCGATGGGTATGCGGACCTTGACGCCTAGCGCGCTACCATGGACGGCGCAACGACGAGGGTCACCACCCCGTTATGCAAGCGACGATAATTGATTTCATAAAGAACCGTCTCCCGAGATCGGCTTACCGCTCTCGAAAGGCAGTGTCCCATGGCATCACAAGTTGGCTACTAGCGTCAGGTCGCCAAGGCCCTCATCTCGATTGTGCAGCGGTACCTGCCCTCCTGATCCAGCAGTTTGAGGGCCGATATCTCGAAGCGCGGCAGGTCGCCGCGAAGTCCACTTCCGCGAGCGTGCTCGACAAGCGAGGCATGTGCGCTCCCGAGCCCCGAGAAGGGGCCGTCGTAACTCGCGACCACGTAATCGCCGGCCTCGAGCCCGACGGTCGCGCCGCCGGAGGCAGAATCGTTCGGCAACATGCAGAATAGGTCTTCGTAGGCATCACAGTCTGCGTCGTTGGCGTCGTCCTCGTAAACCTGGGAACGGCGAACTAGACTGCGGTGATATACGCCGGCGCGCTCGCCGTGTCGATGCGGAAGTACGTGTAGGCCGTCTTGTTGCTCGCCCATGCGGTGCCGTTGCCGCCGACAAGGGAAGTCGAGCACGAGTAGAAGCACTGCGACCCCGTGATGCCGCTCGAAGGTAGTGCCCAGGTGGAGTCCGCGTAGATCGTCGTCATGTGCGAGTAGCCCCGATCATGCTCAGGTGCTCGGACCCGCAGCCGCAGCTAGCGGAAAGGCCGATGGCGTAGGGTGAGGGGCTATCCACCCACACATCCTGGCGATGCCTCAAAAAACTGGACAGGATGCGGCGGATATTGTCCCACTCCATCCAGTCCCTCATGAAATTGTCCCATTAAGTGTAGCCAATCCATGAAGCGGAAGCGCTTGGGCGACTTGTCGGTCACGGTCAGGACGTAGCCCGCAAGGTCCTTCGCCTTGACGATGACGGTGAGCTCGCTTTGACGTGCAGACATGATCCACTCCAATCCATATAGCCATCCTCAGCCATTACGGTACGAATAATATTTAAGTGGCGGCAGCGGGGGCGCCCTGTGAGCCTCCGGCTACATATCGCATATGTCGGGATTCGAATAGTTCGTTACGATTGACGAGGGTTCCAATCCCAGCGCATCAGCCCAGCCCACCCCGTTTCTCATGGCAAGAACCACCTCATCGGTCAACGCTAATGTGGCAAAACCTCACCATTTATGGTAAGGTTTTGCCATGGCAATTTACGACGACATATACGAGATCGCGGCAGACAACTACGGCATCGTGACGTCCGCCCAGGCGAAGCGCGTTGGAGCGTCCGACAAGGAGCTCTCCCGAATCGCGAAGGGCGGCCGGCTCACGAGAATCGGATACGGCGTCTATCGCATCAAGCACTGGGTGCCGACGGAGTACGATGCCTTCGCCGAGGGCGTGGCGCTCGTGGGCCCCCACGCCTACCTCTACGGCGAGTCGGTCATAGCCATGCACTCGCTGGCGCCGACGAACCCGGCGAGGGTGCACGTCGCCTCGCCGGACCGCGTGCGCAAGAGCCTCCCTGCGTCCGTCGAGGTGGTGAGGCGCCCCGACTGCGGCGACACGACCGAGTACGAGGGCATACCCTCCCAGACGATTCCTGCGGCCATATTGTCCTGCAAGGGCACGATGATGCGAAGCAGGCTCCGTGACGCGGCAAGGCGCGCAAGAGAGCTGGGGCTCATTCGAGCCGAGGAAGAGGCGCTCCTAGTGGAGGAACTTGATGACGGCGATTAAGACACCAAACAGCAGGCGCAACCTCGACGAGGCCATCAAGAGGGCGTTCGGCGCGGACTACCTGAGCGCGCGCACGGCCATGGCGAACGCCATCGTGGGCTCGCTGCTGCCCGAGGGCGCCGTAAAAGGAGGAAGCGCCCTGAAGCTGAGGTTTGGCGACGCCGCCACTCGGTTCACCACCGACCTCGACGCGGCGCGCGTGAACGATCTAGACAGCTTCATCGAAAAGCTTGAAGACCGCCTTGAGGAAAGCTGGTGCGGTTTCACAGGGCACGTCGTCCCGAGAAGTCCCGCGCATCCCGAGGGCGTGCCCGAGCAATACGTCATGCAGCCGTTCGACGTTAAGCTCTCCTACAACGGCAAGTCCTGGCTCACGGTCCCGCTCGAAATCGGGCATGACGAGATCGGCGACGCCGATGAGGCCGAGTATGGGCTCGCGGACGACGTCGCGGAGTTCTTCGAGGCGGTCGGGCTTCCCGCACCGGGACCGTCGCCTCTCATGCCGCTTCACCATCAGATTGCGCAGAAGCTGCACGCCTTGAGCGCGCCGGGGAGCAACCGCGCGCACGACCTGATCGACCTGCAG
The DNA here is from genome assembly GCA_017460365.1 of Eggerthellaceae bacterium. Taxonomy (GTDB): domain Bacteria; phylum Actinomycetota; class Coriobacteriia; order Coriobacteriales; family Eggerthellaceae; genus UBA9715. The sequence goes on along the minus strand of JAFUBE010000331.1, from coordinate 343 downwards.
GTCATTTGCAGGATGGGCGACGTAGATCTGCGTCGCACTCGCGAGACGTGCCTGAGGCTCTTCGACTACCGCAGGCAGCAGGCCTGGCCTCCAACTATCGTTGAGGCTGAGGACTGGTCGGGGCTTTACGGTGCGCAGGCAAGCGGACTTGACGTGCTGCCCACTGCCGGGGATGCCGTCGCGTGGGCTAACGAGCTGGTAGCTGCAATCGATGCGGCCAGATAGCTTGCAAGGAGCATAGAAACTGGAACTCACCCGCATGTGAGAAGAATACGTTTCCGCAGGTAGATCGCAATACTCCCCATGCCGAAAAGAATACTCCCCATGTCGGCCGGAAGGGCCG
>JAFUBE010000330.1 GCA_017460365.1 Eggerthellaceae bacterium | reverse complement strand
CGACGTGGGCCCGTGGCCCGACCATCGCCCGTATCGCGACTCGCTCGCGAAGAAGTTCGAGAAGGAACCGAAGTGCGACCACCGCAACCGCATCGAGTGGCCGGCCATCGGCTCGGGCAAGCACTCGAACCAGGTGCTCACGAACAACCTGGCCGAGGTCATCCTGAACGAGGACCCGTACGAGATCAAGTTCCTCATGTCGAAGTATTGCAACTACGCGTTCTCGTGCACGGGCGCCCAGCGCTGGGAAGAGGCTATGGCCAAGGTTCCCTTCTACGTGTGCATCACGATGAACCCGAGCGAGTCCGCGCAGTTCGCCGACATCCTGCTGCCGCCGAAGCACCACATGTTCGAGCAGTGGGGCTACGTGAAGAACTACCAGGATCTCGTGACGTATGTGTCGATTGAGCAGCCGGTCATCACGCCGCTGTGGGACACGAAGGCCGACGAGACCGAGCTCGCGTGGGCCATCGCGGCGAAGCTGAAGGAAAAGGGCTTCGACAAGGTGTACAAGTACTTCTCGAAGGCGTTCGTCGACCCCGAGACGGGCAATTTGCCGACGAGCGAGTCGAGCTTCGCCGAAATCGTGACCAAGGTGCGCACCGCTCCCGTGTGGAACGGCCAGGACGCCAAGCAGGGCAAGGACCTCGGCAGCTGGCGCACGTTCTGCTCGAAGGGCGTGTTCAACTCGACCCCCGCGAAGGCCAAGAAGGACTGGGGCAAGTTCGGCACGAAGACCGGTCGTTACGAGTTCTAAAGCGAGACGCTGAAGAAGCAGCTCGAGGCCAAGGCGTGGACGTATTCCAAAGACGTCGACTACTGCATGGAGCACTACTGGGGCTACGAGGCGCGCGGGGCGCTCTGCTACCTGCCGCACTACGAGACGCCGGTGCGCTTCGGCGACGAGAACGAATACCCCTACATCTTCAGCGAGTACCGTTCGCGCCTGAACCGCGAGGGCCGCTCGGCCAACTTGCCGCTCTACCAGGAGATGAAGGACGTCGACCCGGGTGACGAGCCGTGGGATGACGTGCTGAAGATCAACCCGGCCGACATGAAGGACCTCGGGCTGGAAGACGGCGACGAAATCGAGGTCGAGTCGGTGCAGGGCAAGATCACGGTAACCGCGAAGGGCTGGGAAGGTACCCGTCCGGGCGTGGTCATCAAGTGCTACGGCCAGGGTCACTGGGCGTTCGGCCATGTGGCGGCCGCCGACTACGAGAAGGCGAAACCGCGCGGCGGCAACGATAACGAGATCCTGCCCGTCGCGTACGACCGCATCAGCGGCAACACGGCGCGCCACGGCGGAGTCGCCCGCGAGAAGATCACGAAGGTGAAGTCGTCGAAGTCGGCGAGCGCCTCGGCTGCGGCCGCGACCGCCGAGGCAGCTGAAGCCGCCGGGTCGACCCAGGCAACCCAGGCAACCGAGGCGACCGAGGAGGCGAGGGCATAATGACACGCTATGCAATGATCCTGAACCTTCACGATTGCGTCGGCTGCGGCACGTGCGACATCGTGTGCAAGATCGAGAACGAGATTCCCCAGGGCGTGTTCCTGAGCCATCACGAAACCGAGACGACCGGCACGTTCCCGAAGGTCGAGTACAGCTACCGCCCGACGATGTGCCACCACTGCGCGAACGCGGCATGCGTGGCCGTGTGCCCGACGGGCGCCATGCACAAGGACGAGTACGGCCTTACCGTGGTCGACTCCGAGAAGTGCATCTCGTGCGCGTCGTGTGCGCGTGCGTGCCCGTACGGCGAGGTCACGCCGGCGCCGTCGAACACGGCGGCGAGCGATCTGGGCAAGGTCAAGGCGCTCATCGACGATTGCACGGCGAGCGGCGAAGAGGTGCAGGAAGCCGTGAAGGCAAAGTATCCCATGCACGATCCGGCGCTCGACGAGTACGACCTGCCTATGATCACCCCCGGCGCCGCCCTGAAGTGCCAGATGTGCAAGCATTTGGTGTACCATGGCGACGTGCCGCGTTGCGTGGAAGCCTGCCCGGCGGGCGCCCGCGTCTTCGGCGACGAGGAGGACATCTACGGCGAGATCCACCAGCTGAAGGAAAAGTTCGACGCCAGCGTGCTCCTGCTCAAGGAGGGCACGAAGCCGCACGTCTACTACATCCGCGAGTTCCATAAGACATGG
>JAFUBE010000329.1 GCA_017460365.1 Eggerthellaceae bacterium | reverse complement strand
TGCAATCTCCATTCACGTAGAAATACGGTTTGCGCTCGCGATGCAGCAACACGCACGGCGCCTTGAACACGATGACGGATAACTCGTCAGCCTGGTCTTTCGTCGCCGTCTTCAGCGCTTCGCGCACGGCTTTCATATCGTGTGGGTTGACGAGGGAAACGTGTTCGATGCCGAGCGCCTGGAGCACGGACATCAAATCAAGCTCACGGCTGGGGCGGTTCTGCAGCGTCACGCCGTTAAACGGGTTGCCCTGGCGACCTGTCATGGCCGTCGTGCGGTTGTCGAGGATGCAGACGGTGCCAGCCCCCCGGTTGTACACGGTGGTGATGAGCGAGGAAAGGCCGGAATGCGCGAATGTGGAATCGCCGATGACGGCTACGACGGGCTTGTGCTCGGTCCCTGCCAGGGCAAGCTCGAAACCATGCGACATCGAAACAGAAGCGCCCATGTCTAGGCAGGAGTCCATCGACGCGAGGGGCGGCAAAGCGCCCAAGGTGTAGCAGCCGATATCGCCTGTGACGATGGCTTTGATGCGCGAGAGCTCCTTGAAGATGAGCCTGTGTGGGCATCCAGCGCAAAGCGCCGGCGGCCGTGCCGGGATATCGTCTGGTGCGGTGGCATGTGCGGGCGCGGGAAGCTCGAAGGCCAGTTTGAAGAGGCCAGGGCTTAGCTCGCCGTCTTTGGGAAGCGCGCAAGGGAACTCGCTCACGTTCACGCCAAGGGCTTTCAGCTGGTTGGTCAGGTACTCCGAACCCTCCTCGACGACGTAGAGCGCCTTGACCGACGAGGCGAATTGCTCGACGCTGCGCTGCGGCAGGGGCCACGTCACACCCAGTTTCAGGACGGAGGCGTCGGGCAAAGCGGCGATGACGTGCTGATAAACGGCACCAGCGCAGATGACGCCGATCTCCGAGCCGCGCTTCTCTAAGCGGTTGTAGGGGCATTGCTCGACCCATTCGCGCAATTGCTCGTCGCGGATCAGCTGGACCTTGCGGCGTGGTTTGGCGAAGGCGGGCATCATGACCCACTTCGATGGGTCCTTCTCGTAGGGTTTCAGCTCGCAGGGCGTACGATCGCCGACTTCGACAGGTGTCTTCGTATGCGAAACGCGCACGGTCGAGCGTATCATGATCGGCACGTCGAACTTCTCGGAAAGCGAGAACGCTTCACGCGCGAACATGAGCGCCTCTGCGGAATCGGACGGCTCGAGCGCCGGAATGTGCGCGGCGAGCGCGTAGTAGTGCGAGTCCTGTTCGTTCTGGGAAGAATACATGCCGGGGTCGTCTGCGGCGAGCAGCACGAAACCGCCGTTGACCCCTGTGTATGCGGAGGTGAGCAGCGGGTCTGCCGCCACGTTCACGCCGACGTGCTTCATAGTGGCAAGCACGCGCGCGCCAGCGGCGGAAGCGCCCATCTCTACTTCGACGGCGACTTTCTCGTTCGTGCACCATTCGGCGTACACGTCATCGTAGGTGGCGAACGATTCCATCGTCTCGGTCGAAGGCGTTCCGGGATACGCCACGCCTATACGGGCGCCTGCTTCCCATGCGCCGCGGGCGATGGCCTCGTTTCCCGACATCAATTCCATGTTTACCCCCTCTTCATGAAGGGGTTTCGACGCCCCTTCCCTGCAATTAAGAATTTACGAGCGGGCGCGGTACAGAAGGCAGAACGCGCCGATTTGGATAATGTCTCCCGACTTGAGGAGGCAAGTCTCGACGAGCCTGTCGTTAACCCAAACGCCGTTGAACGAATTCATGTCGCGTAGTATGCAGCCGTTGTTGCCGACCTCGATTTCGGCATGCACCCGGGAAACGGTCATATC
>JAFUBE010000328.1 GCA_017460365.1 Eggerthellaceae bacterium | reverse complement strand
GTCGAAGTGCTTGCGCAGGTCGGCGTAGTACTTGTTCTGCGGGTCGGCAGCCTCCAGGTCGGAAAGTGCCGCGTCGTAGATGTCGGTGTTGTAGTGCTTGGCCAGGTCGAAGTCCTGCAGGTAGCCGAAGTCGGCCGCATCGTCCTTCAGCGCAAGCGTAGCCTGGAAGTCCGGATCTGGGTTGCTGTCGTAGCAATCGGGCGTGAACACCTCGTACTCGATCTCGTCTTCCGGGATGTCGATGTAGGCCTTCACATCGGCGATGGCCGCTTGCCTGTTGTCCGGGTTCTTGTAGAACGCGTATGCCTTGATGAACGCGCGCTCAGCGGCCTCGAACAACTCGGGGCTATCGTCAAGCGCGCTCGTGAGCGCCACTTGACGGCAGCACGGCTGGTTCTTGAAGATATCCTCCTCATAGCAGTTGTACACGATGGACGCCCCGTCGGCCACGGCGATGGATGTGTAGGGGCTGTACGTGGACGCGGCATCGATCTCGGCGTTCTGGAACGCGTTGTAGGCGTCCTTCTGGCTCTCGAAGTAGGTGATACGCACGTCGACGTCATCGCCCTCGCCGTACGTCAGGCCGTACTTCTCGCAGATCTCGTACAGCTCGAGCTCTTGGACGGTCGTGCGCGGCACGGCGACGTTCTTGCCCTTCAGGATGGTCGGGTCCCAGCTGGTCAGGCCATCGGTGTACTTGCTCTTGATGACGTAGCCGTGCCCGTTGGTCATGGCGCCGCCGAACACGCTGATCTCGTGTCCGTTGCTGGCATTCACGAGTGTGGGCACGCTGCCGATGAACGCGATCTGCAGCTTCTCGGATTCCAGTCCGCTGACGAGCTCGGATGCCGACGAGAACTGAGTGAGGGTGGCGCTCACGCCCTCTTCCTCGAAAAAGCCCTCCTCCTTGGCGACGAACGCAAGCAGGTGCGCCGTCGAGTTCAGATGCCCGATGGCTACGTCGAAGACCTGGGCGGCTGTAGAAGTCGCGTTGGATCCGGACGCGCTTTCCGATGAAGCGGCGGCCGATGCGGAAGACGAGGCCGATTGCCCCGCCCCGCAGCCGGCAAGCCCCGCAGCCGCGACTGCCCCGAAGCCCAAAAGCGACCCTTTCACGAACGATCGGCGCGATAGCGCCCCATGATTGATTGGCATTTCCGATTCTCCTTCATCACGTCCCTTTTGCGTGCCGTGCATTCTAGCCGCAGCTGCGCTCGCCTGAACAGCGCATCCATCACGGCCTAAACCGATAATCCGCATTCAGGAAAGCAAATACCCGTCGAAAGGAAGTGGCCTGCAAGCGGAGAAACCGCAGGTTACGGTGCCGACAAGAAAACTCCCGCGCAGCGCGGACGGCGGGAACCGCAAGAAGCCCTGTCGGCAAAACCCCTGTTCAGATGGCATGCGCATTCTCTGCATCACGGGCGTTCGAATCTCCGAAATTGAACGGCCCCGCGATTTGCGCTATACGTTAACGGCGATAAATCATCTCGAACACAGCACCTAATGCCAGGAGGGGCTGGAATAATGCAGTTGCAGCAGTTGAAATACCTCATAGCAGCCGCCGAGCATGGGTCGTTCCGATCCGCGGCGCAGGCGCTCTACATATCCCAGTCGAGCGTGTCGGTGGCG
>JAFUBE010000327.1 GCA_017460365.1 Eggerthellaceae bacterium | reverse complement strand
CGTCGATTTCGAGGTAGGTGTCGAGCAACTTGTTGCCATCCTCGGTCAACGTGGATCCGTGGGCGCCGTCGCGGTCGAGCAGCTGCATGCCGAGTGCCGCTTCGGTCTCCTTGATGATGCGCCAAGCTTTGCTGTAGGCCATCTTCATGCCCTTGGCTGCTGCGTTCAGCGAGCCAAGTTCGCGCACGCCCAGGCAGAGGTTCGCCACGCCACGTCCGAATTGGGAATTGCTTTCTGCATCTTCGCACATGACCGCCAAGCGGATAACGGGGGTCAACTTGCGTGCCTTGCTCTTGCTCTTCGCCATGATGTTCCTCGCTTCGCGAATGCCGTACGTGCTCGGTGCATACGGCAGTAACCTTGCCAAACAAGGAAGATTATAACAATTGATGGATAATTCTCAACTGAGGTTATCGTGCTTGTTCATCCAAAAACGCGCATACGGCGCTGCGAATGGCGCCGGCGTTCCCGTCGATCACCTCGGTGAAGCGAATGGGAAGGTCGTCGAGCTCGGACAAGCCGGCTGGAATTCTCGACGTCGGCATGCCCGCCTCTTCGGCCACGAGGCGATTCAGGGCGCATCCGGTTAACGCCGCCACGTCGGCAGGCAGCTCGTCGGCGAGCGAAAGCCCATGCAGCGCGCGGTACACGTTGTTGCCGAACTTCGCCCAATGCGCGGTCGATGCCACCAGCACGGGCACGCCGTCTTCGCGTAGGTTCTCGGCAACCTTGTATGCCACGGCGGTGTGCGGGTCCATCAGGTAATGCTGCGTCTCGAATACCTCGCGGATCGTGCGCAGGCACTCCTCATTATCGACCGAGTCTGCAGCATACAGCTCGCGCATCTTGGCGAACGTGTCGCGGTCCACGCGGAATCCGCGTTTCTCGCGCAAATCGGCCATCCAGCCCCCGATCGCTTGCGCATTACGGCCCGTCAGCTCGAACAGCTGACGTTCGAGGTTCGATGAAACCAGGATATCCATCGAAGGCGACGGCGTCTTCACGAACGTGCGCTCGGCGATGTCGTAAGTGCCGGTGTTGATGAAGTCGGTCAGCACGCGGTTTTCGTTGCTGGCGCACAACAGGCGACGAATCGGCGTACCCATGCGTTTTGCGTAGTACGCAGCCAAGATGTTCCCGAAATTGCCGGTCGGTACGCACACGTCGATTTCCGATTCGCGCTCGATGCTTCCAGATGCCACGAGTTGGGCGTAAGCCGATACGTAGTACACGACCTGCGGCATCAGGCGCCCCCAGTTGATGGAGTTTGCGCTCGAAAGCGCCACATGGAAGCGTTCGTGCAGATTGCTGGCGAACGCATCGTCGTTAAATACGTTCTTCGCGCCGGTCTGGCAATCGTCGAAATTGCCACGTACGCCCCATACGGTCACGTTGCCGCCGCGCTGCGTGGCCATTTGCTTAAATTGGATGTCGCTCACGCCGCCATCGGGATACATGACTCCGATGGATACGCCGTCGACATCACAGAAGCCCTCGAGGGCGGCTTTGCCGGTATCGCCCGAAGTTGCGACCAAGATCATGTGCGTGTCGTCAAGCTGTCTGCGGTTGCGTAGCTCGGCGGCCGATACGCTGAAGAAGCGGGGCAAGCACTGCAGGGCCATGTCCTTGAATGCGCTTGTGGGGCCGTGCCAAAGTTCCAGCATATGGATATCAGCGTCGAGCGAGGTGATGGGGCAAATGTCAGGCGTGTCGAAATTGTTGCCGTATGCCTCGCTTGTGATGCGGGCAAGCTGATCGTCGGTAAGGTCGACATCGAATGCGCGGTATATGCGTGCCGCACGTTGGGCGTAGGGAAGCTCTGCCAAGGAGCAGATTTCGTCAACCGTCAGGGACGGACTCGTTTCGGGCACGCACAGCCCGCCGCCCGGCGCCAATCCGTCGACGACCGCCTTGGTGAACGGGATGGCCTCTGCAACCGCGCCCCGCGTATCAACGTACCGATTCTCGCCCATTACGGCCCTTTCTCGAATATGCGTTTCACTCAGTATAAAGGAAGAGCAACGGGAATCTGGGTCGAGCGCATGGGATGTGACGAATGCCCCGCGACCCCCCGCTTGCAACATCAGGGTAGGTTTCACGTTGCAGGGAAGGGTTGTTGCGGCGCGACGAATG
>JAFUBE010000326.1 GCA_017460365.1 Eggerthellaceae bacterium | reverse complement strand
CACTATCGGCGGCGTCGAGAAGGCTATCGCAGCGGCCAATCCCGATTGGTCCGTGCGCCGTGCTTTCACCGCCCAGATCATCATCAACCACATCCAGGCCCGTGACGGCGAGAAGATCGACAACGTCGAGCAGGCGATGAATCGCGCCGTCGACAATGGCGTGAAGACCCTCATCGTGCAGCCCACGCACCTGATGCACGGTGCCGAGTACGATGAGCTGAAGGAGACGATCGAGCAGTATGCAAGCTAGATGACCATCCGCTATGCCGAGCCGTGGCTCGGCGAGGTGGGGGCCACTGCCACTGACGTCCTCGCCGACAAGAAGGCCGTCGCGGAAGCCATCACCGCCGAGGCTCTATCACCGCTGAATTACCCCTCTTTGGACTTGGCCGGAAAAGATGGAAAGATAGCATTCGTGTTCATGGGTCACGGCACGGGCCACGATGCTAACGTAACGTATGCCCAAATGCAGGAGCAGATGGATCAGCTCGGTTACGAGAACGTGTACATCGGCTCCGTCGAGAGCGAGGATGTTGGCGACGAGCCCAGGACCGCTGCCTCCATCATCGAGAGGGCGAGTGCTGCAGGCTACAAGAACATTATCCTGCGTCCGCTCATGGTCGTTGCCGGCGACCATGCCAACAATGACATGGCTGGCGATGAAGAGGATTCCTGGAAGAGCATGTTTATTGATTCTAAGAAATTCGATAGCGTTAACTGCCAAATCGAGGGCCTCGGCCGGATCGCCGACATCCAGAAGATGTACGTCGATCACACTGCTGCCGCGAAGACTGTGACCGTGCCCACGGCTGCCAAGAACCTGGTCTACAACGCCGAGAAGCAGACGGGTGTTGCTGCTGGTGCGGGCTACACGCTGTCCGGCACGACGAGCGCCAAGGATGCGGGTTCCTACAAGGCTACCGCGACGCTCGAGAGCGGTCTTGTCTGGAACGACGAAACGACCGATGCGAAGCAGATCAAGTGGTCGATCGCTCAAGCCAAGGCTGCGGCGAAGGTCACCAAGACGAAGTCGTTGAAGGTGAAGTCGCTGAAGAAGAAGGCAGCGTCGTTTACCGCGATCAAGCTCACGACCGACGGCAAGGCTACCTGGAAGGTGATCAAGAACAGCAACAAGAAGGCGATTTCGTTCAAGGCTGGCAAGGTTACCGTGATGAAGGGCACTGCCAAGGGCACGTACACCCTTAAGGTGCAAGCGTCTGCGAAGGCTGGCAAGAACTACAAGGCACTGAATGCCAAGACCTATAAGATTACGGTTAAGGTAAAGTAAACGCTTAGGTGCTACGAGGGGGCGGCAACTCTGCATTAGAGGTCGGCTGCCCCTAAGGAAGCGCGTCTTTACCCCCCGTCCCGAACGCGGTGTGACACTTCTCGTCAGACACGATCTGTCACTTCCGCGGTGGGACCCGCGGAACAGGAAGTCTCCCCGCGGAAGTGACAGATTGTGTCTGACGAGAAGTGTCACACGATGGCGGTAAAGACGCGTTTCCCTAAAGCAGACGCGACGGGATTGCGCTCCGCGCGCTCATGGTAGTGTGGGCACTTTCGTTGCGTCATTCGTTCGAAACGGGCATCTCGCGGGTTTCGCCGCGGGGTGCCCGCAGGTGTTGAAGGAAGGTTATGGGCATAGGCGATAAATCGGCGCGATGCGCGGTTGCGGTGCTGGTGGCGTTTGCCACCGGCTCGGCGCTTGTCGGGGTCGAGCCGGCCGTTGCGGCGGGCTCGTCGCCTCAGCATTTCCTGGTCGCCCAGGATCTGGTCGCTGGCGCGCCTTCGCTCGACGATGCCGACGGCACGGGCGATGCCGACGACGAGACGCCGCTCGCCAAAGCGTGCCGGCTCATCGACGCATTGCCCTACGATCCGTACAAGGTGACGCTGTCGGATGCCGATGCCATCCATGCGGCCGAGGAAGCCTATGCGCAGCTTTCCGATGCCGAGCAACAGCAGCTCGACAAGAAGGAAGCGGCCAACGGGGTGCTCTCGTACGGACGCTCGTTGCAGTGCGCCTCGTGGGGGCTCGATGCGCTCACGCCTGTTGATGACGCAACGACACTCGCGGATGGGACGTACACGACCCAGGTGACCTCGACGTGCGATATGGGCAAGACCAATTCGATTCGCGGTTTCAAGTTCACCGCGACCAAGGTTACGGTGAAGGATGGGCACGCGACCGTGACGCTCGAACACGCCACGGCGAGCCCCGACACCGTGAGCTCGGGAGGCGTCGTGTACGCGCATTCGAACACCGACGAAACGGTGCATTCGACCTTCGACATCCCGGTCGATCTGAACGCGACGTTCCATATCTCCCAGATGGCGAAGAACCGCACCGACAAGACGATCGCCATTCCCTACGAAATGATGGTCGCAATCGACGAGCGCACTGCCGTGCCCGACCCGGAACCGTCCGATGAAGGCAAAGACGACGAGGGTGGCAGCGGCAAAGAGGACGACGATTCCGGCAAGGGAAAGACCGACGATTCCTCCGACTCCGGCAAAGGCAAAACCGACGATTCCTCCGACTCCGGCGATGATGGCAAGAAAAAGGCGGAGAAACCGTCGAAGGAGACCTCTTCCCAGCCTACGACCGAAGCGCCAACGAATTCGGGCGGCGCCACCGCCGTTGTCGCTGTGGCTTCGGGTGGCGGCGGGAAATCCGGTGGAAGTTCGGGTACGCCGAAGAGTTCGGATGGAGCCGTGCCGAAGGCGCAGGGCGAATCCGGCGATAAGCAGGTGCGCGCGAGCGCAGAGAACATGGCTGCGGAAGTGACCGTCGGCGGGCAGAATGGCGAGCAGGAAACGGCGACGAATCCGCTAGCAACCGTCGCACTCTGCGCGGCTGGCCTCGTTCTGGCTGGCTTTGCCGCGTTCCTGATCGACTATCTGAGGCGCGACCGGAAGATGCCCCGTATCGTCGGCGTGCGGTTGTCCGACGCGCGGAGGTAGCCCTATGAAAATGCGTGCCATCGGCCAATCTGTTACTCCGAGTGCGATTCCCCTTGCGGTTTGGGCGCTGCTCGCGTTCGTCATCGCGCTAGCATGCGCGATGGTTCCCGCCCGGTCTTTCGCGTATTTCAACGAGGTCGACGACAATTACTCCGCGCAGCAGGATATCGGGGCGTACGGCGCGCCCGTCGCAGCCTCGGATATTCCCGATGGCACGTATTCCATCGTCGCGAAAACGTCGTCGCGCATGTGCGTGTTCTACGATACGGCGAACGATGCCGCCACGCGATCCGACAACAAGGGGCATTGCGTGCTTTCCGTCTCCGGCGGCCGCATGACGGCGACCTTCTACCTGTCGCCTGCCTACACGCACATCTTCATGGGCTCCGGAGCACAGGCGGCGCAGCTCACGAACGCAGCCGGTACCGACGGATCCGCATACGTGCCGGGCGAGGCGGTTGCCGTGGCAACGTCATCGGGCACGGTGAACGCGTATCGCTACACGATGGCGATGCCCGAGCTGAACAGCCTCATCGCGTTCGCGACTTTCGACGGGGGCAGCCGCGGCGTGGAAGGCGGGAAGTGGTACAACCGCGAGGTCGTGTTCATCCCGAGCGACGAGATAATCGCCGCCATCGCGGGGCGGGCCGACCAGCCGAGCGATCCCGGATCGGATCCCGATCCAGACTCCGATCCAGATCCAGATCCCGGTACGGATGACGTCACTGGCGATGACCAGGGTTCGGGCTCTGGCACGGACGTCGACGGCACCGACAAGGGCGGCGGTACGGATACGGGTGCTGACGAAGGCAAAGGGTCCAAGCCTGCAAGCACCGCCAACTCGAGCCGCATTTCCAACGCGGGTCAGGCAGGCGGAGCGGGTCGCGCGAACGCTGCCGACGAAAGCGGTTCGGGCGCGAGTGCGAGTGCAGATGCTCAGCCGGCTGAGGCAAACGCTCCGGCGGCGGCAGGCAAGCTGCGCGGCAGGGCGATCGTTCCCGCAGTCGCCGGTGTACCGGCTTTTGCCGGCGAAGCTGCGACCGTGGCGGTGGTGAACGCGGACACCAGCGACCAGACGTCCCCCGCGCTTGTAATGGCGCTCGTGCTCGCCGGCTTGGCACTTGTAGGCGTTGCCGTTCGCGCGCTGATCTACGCCGCTGAAAAAGCCGGGAAGTTGAAGTAATATCCGCTGCGGGCGGAACTGAAAGGATACCTATGCTGATCGAATCGATGCACGCGTTGGCGAGCTCGCTGCAGGCTCCCGTGATCGCGGTGCTCATGGAGCTCGTCGCGGTCATGGTGGTGAGCGTGGGCATGCTCATCGCCGAGCTGTTCACCGAGCATCGCTCTTTCAAGGTGACCCTTCCCAAGCTTATCGATGACCTGGGCAGCGCAGACGATCCCGCCGACGTCGTACGCAAAAGCGGTTTGCTCGGGCGCCAGAAGAACGCGTTGCTCGAGATCTTGGCCCACCCCCAGGCCACGCCCGCCGAACGAGAGTCGCTTGCCGTGAACCTGGTCGCGCAGGAGCAGCGCCATTTCGACAACCGCGTGAAGGTGACCGACCTCATAGCCAAGGTCGCGCCGATGCTCGGCCTCATGGGAACGCTCATCCCGCTCGGCCCCGGCATCATGGCCATCGGCGCGGGCGAGACGGCGCAGCTTGCCGAGAGCTTGCTCGTGGCCTTCGATACCACGGTGCTCGGGCTCATCGCGGCGGTTGCGGCCGTGTGCGTTTCCACCGTGAGGAAGTCGTGGTACGCCAAATACATGGCCGCGTTCGAGGCGGCCACGGAATGCGTGCTTGACGACGCGAACGGCCAGGCTCCGGCCAGCGAGGGGGCCGTATCATGATTAAGCGCAGGCATTCGATCTCGGTTTCTCGCACCGGCGCAGCCGACGAAGACGTGAACCCCAACGCCTATGTCAACAACATCGCCGACTGCATGCTCGTGCTCGTGCTCGGTTTCCTCGTGGCGT
>JAFUBE010000325.1 GCA_017460365.1 Eggerthellaceae bacterium | reverse complement strand
GCTCGAATGGGTAACGATGGTGCATTGGCCGGCGTTGAAAAACCGAGTTGGGGGAAGACGGTCGGCGTTTATTTCGGTAGCCTGCTTATCATAGGGTTCGCCGGATATTCGGTTGGAGGGATTCTGAGCTGGCTTGCCGCATTGTTGAGCGCCTCGTATTATCGCTCCACCGGAAAGGCCGGCTCAGCAGCCGGCATTGCGTTCGTTGTCGGAATCGTCATCGGGATCATCGTCGTTGCGGTTGGGCCTACAGCCATTGCGATGCGATACGGCGCGGTCTAACGCCACCGTCGCTGGCTTTACCACCCTGTTAACATCGGCTGGGCTTGCGCCGCCCAAGCCGGAAAGCCTCATTAGCTGCCAGCTAATTCTTTGGGGATAGTAAGGAATCATAAGAAATAGTATATGCCGAGGTCAAAGCGCTTTTCTCACCATAAGTATCGGTAAGCGTTCTGGACTCTGGGAGGATAGTTCTTGACGGAATTCTTGACTGTCAAGAACCGAATCCCGGAACCAGAACGGAGAACGAAGGAGAAAAGCAATGATGAACCAAGCCCAAGCAACCAAACTCTGCGAAGACAACGAGCTCGCGTTCTTCCGTGCCGACGTTTGCCTCGGCTCGCCGCAATCGTTCACACTTGAGGAAAAGGCTGCGATCTGCGATGACATGGAAGCGACCAACAAGGCGATTGAAGACGCCATCCGCAAGGACTTCGAGGCCCTGCCGCCCGAGTTCCAGGGCAAGCTCCTCGACATGCTCTGCGCGTCCGGCTGCATGACGCCGGAGTGGTGGCGCGAGACGCTGTTCGGCCCCATGCCCGATTCCGCCGACGAGCTCGCCGGGAAGGAGGCGTAGGACATGCAGAGCCCATCCGAATTCTCAAGGCTGCTCAAGGACCGCGCAGAGGCAGCCACGCGCGTCCTGGAGCGCAGGCGCATATCGCTCGAGACCGCGATTGAGGCCCTGGAGGTCGTGGGCTACAAGGTCTACCAGGGAAACGACGGCGCCTACAACGTGCAGCCGCCCCGCGACCGAGCGAGCGAGTACGACGCCTACCCGACCGTGGAGCCCACGCCCGAGGCGAAGGGCGCGTTCCTCTCGGACTACCCGGCCATGCTGACCATCAAGGACGTCGCCGAGATAACGGGCCTCCACGTCAATAGCGTCCGCAGGCTCTGCAGGGACGGGAACATCCCCAGCATGAAGTTCGGCCAGAAGATCATGATCCCAAAGGACATATTCGTCGAGGGGCTCGGCATCGAGGACGTCGGCAAGTAGCCGCAGCGTCTGGCACATGAAGAAATCGGCGGGTCGAGGCGATAGCCCCGGCCCGCCGTCGTCTTAGGCGAAAGCTGAGCGCATCCCCGCGATCAGCACCGCGCGATCTTGAGCTCGATCATGTCCAGCTGGTCACGGTCGTTGCCGGCGCCGCCGTCATCGTCGTCGTACTCGTACTTGCCCCAATCTGGGTTCGCACCCAGCCAGTGCACGCGGTACATCGCCTGGTAGTAGCCCGTTTGATCAGGGTGCGGCGTGTCGTAGTAGACCGTAAGCCCGATCAGCTTGTCGCCAGCCATGTTCTTGGTGAACCACCCGTTCGGCCCCAGGCTCCCGCCCTCGAACTCGACATCGACGATCCCGACGCCCGGCTCTCCCGCGAAGGTGTCGTCAGAGCCGCCCTCGTCCACGAGCCCCCTCATCCACGGGAGCCAGCGCTTCGAGCCGCCCTCCATGACAGCGACGCGGAAACGCGGCATGGGAAGATTGTCGGAAGGCGTGTCGGGAGCAGGTTCGGGGGATGGGCCGACGTCGCCTTCGCCGATGAAGTGCAAAATGCCGTCCCATGGATAATCGTAGTACCCGTGGACCGAGGCCTCCCAGCCACCCTGGTCGCCCCGCTGGTTGCCGTAAGCGCCGTTGTCGCCCCAGCTGAACTCGGAAAGAACGTCGGGGTACTGCGTCTGGCACATGGCCACGTGGTTGGCCTCGGAAAGGTACAGGTCGCCCGGCTCCGCCAGGAAGCTCATGCCGAGCCACTCGAACAATCTGGAGCCCACGAACACGGAGCGCATGTTGTGCGTCGTGACCGCGCCATCGAGCGCCCCTTCCCAGGGCGTGCCCTGCAGCGCCACCGACCACGCAGTAATCGTGGAGGACGAGCAGTCGTAGTCGCCGACCCTGATGCGGTACTTCCTCCCGCCGATCTCCCAGGTCTCCCACACAGCGCCGTAGCGCTCCTCCCAGGAGTACCCGAACCGGTCGTCCTCGCACATCCGACGGTGGATCTCGGCGGCGATCTCGTTAAGCCTCATCAGGCTCACCGCCTTCCGGCAAGTGCTTGCCGATCTCGGCCATCACCGGGGAGAGCACCGCCATGCACAGCGCCACGACGATCGCGCGGGACGCCGGGTCCAACACGACTGCGCCCACGAGCACGTCGATGTTCGCCACGATTACGCCAAGGATGCCCTGCGCAATGGTGCGCAGCAGGCGCCACTGCCATTCGTTGCCCGTCAGGAACTTCGTCATTTCGATCCCACCTTTCGGTATAGAGTCTCGATGTCGTTCCTGGTCACGGCCATATCGGATTCGAGCTGGTACGTGCGCGAGATCAATTCGTTGTGCTTCTGGACGCGCTCGCTCAAGGTGTCCAGCTTCACTTCCATCACAGCCCTGCTGCGGGAATTGGAAGCCAGAACGCCGATGAGGGTGAGCACGCCCGTGATCGCCGCCGCCAATACCGATTCCATCCGATGCCTCCGCTCGCCTGAAACGACTTCCTACGGGTGAAAGTATCTGGCGCGGTCACAATGTCGAACGTCAGCCGCGTGGCGATCATGGGAGATAGGCAGATCGGCAACTTCCCGCTACCGGGAGGAGAAGCCCCGAAATCGGGCGCAGCCGTCCGCCCCATTAGCCAAGACAGGCGGCTTTTTCTCGCGGGGAGTGCTCGGCTGGCCTTGCAGACGATCGGAAGCCTACGCGCCACAGCCCCGCAGCAGCACTTCGACGAACGTCGCGAGCGCGTCCGCGAAGCCGCCTTCGGGCAGCGGGAGCCCTGCGATTTCCATGGCCTGCATCTGCTCGGGCGTGCCGCACAGGTGGTCGTGCATGCAGGCCGCTTGGCGCACGATGGCCAGGTGAACGTCGGCGGCGGGCATGCGCGAATCTTGCGGCAGCCAGGCCTCCACGAGCCCGATGGCAGGCGCGACGTCGGCCACGAGCTGGCGCTTGAAGGCGGCGAGCTTCTCTACCGGCACGTTCGTCTCGAGGATGGTGGTGAGGATGCCCTGGTAGCGCAGGTAGCCGTGGTGGCGATCGGTGGCCTCGGCGTAGGCGCGGGCGAAAGCTGCGGCATCCATGGAGGCGGGGTCGGGGATGCTCTCCACGAGGGCGGCGAGGTAGGCGAGGCTCTCCCGCCGGTAGATGGCGAGGCAGACCTCCTCCTTGGTCGCGACGTAGTAGTAGAGGGTCCCGCGCGACCAGCG
>JAFUBE010000324.1 GCA_017460365.1 Eggerthellaceae bacterium | reverse complement strand
CCTTTCTATTGACCCTGGTTCGCTTGCATCCGGGATGCCGATATAATCGAGTACCTCGCCGATTCGCAGCTTGTTGACGCAGTAGTCCCATTGCTTCGGGTAGTCGTACTGCATCCTCTGGAACCTGTTCGGCTCGCCATCGTATTGGATGCCGAACATGCAAAACATGCAGCCGGTCCGGTCTTCCCGTGTGCATCGGAGCTGCCCGTCAGCGCCCTCGACGATCTCGCCGTAACAACTGGCGTATTCGATGCCGTTGTCTACGATGTAGCGCAGAACGTCCTGCTCCATCCATACCGCCATCGGCATGCTCGATGGGTTCTTCTCGTTGAACGAGTTGCAGCCTATCTGCATGTACCGTCTCTCGCGGCGCGATGATTCGTACGCCATCATCGCGGTCATCCTCTTGCGCCCGCTCTCCTTCTCGTAGAGAGTGACTGGGTGTGTCTTGATGATGTCGCAACATTACTCGCTGACCTCGAAGGGAGCATCGACAAGGCACCGCCAGCGGTCTGAAACGCTGTAACGGCCATCGCCCAGCCTAACGCCCCGCATGTGTTCAGTCGAATGCCTGGCCTGCCTGATGAACAATGCCTGCTCCTTCGACGGCACCGGGTATCCATATTCCTCGATTACCGACTTAAAGCTTTTCTCGGGCCTGATTATCACGTCGGCCTTACGAAGCGCAAGCTCCCTTACTTCCGGAGACTCGAGGCCGGTGTCGCAGTACACGGCCGGTATGTTTGGTAACAAGCCTTTCGCGATGTCGAGCAGCACCGTCGAATCCTGGCCGCCACTGAAGCTGAGGTAAATCTCACCGCCCCAGTGATGATGCCATTCGCTGATTCGGGCTTGCGTCAACCGTATTTTTAGATCGAGGGGGAACGACTGGCGGCGTTTCATGTCCTCGTACGTCACGCTCCCACACGCCATGCCTACCACCCCACGTCGTAATCGGTCACGCCCGGTGCGCAGCCGGTGTCGAGGACGATGCACTCGCCCTTGCTGCCTTCGAACGTCTCGCCCTGGGCCTTGTCGGACGCGGCCACCACGTAGCGACCTTCGCTGTCGCGGTAGAACCCCTCGTCGTCGAGCGTCCATTCGGGCGTGTTGTGGTGATACAAGATTTGGGATGAGTAATACGTCTCGTTGCGCCCGTCGAAGTAGTTCACCCCGCCCTCGCGGGTCAGGCCGTCTGTAGGCGCGTAAGCGTTCGTTTCGGTGTAGTACGGCTCCCCCAAGTAGCTTTCGGCTTCAAACGTGGCCGTAGATTCGATTTCAGCGGGCGCAGATTCGATTTCTTCGGCCTCTTTGAAGCTGTCGAGCGCCTTCGCTACTTCTGCAGCGCGCGCCTTCTCCGATTCGTGGCGCATGCGCTCGGACGCCTTCGTGCTCGTGATGTCGCTCACGCTCACGAAGTAGCGGTCTTCTGCGAAGCGCGTCATCTCCGATGCCTGCGCGTCGTGGGTCACACCTCCCGCCGCCGCTACCAGCAAGACCGCTGCCAGGCCGAGCGTGCCGATGATTGTCGCCTTCGTAATCTCGCGCATGGCTAACCCACCTTCTCGATGAGGTACTTGCCGGTCGGCTTGCCCGTGTTCGCGCCCTTGTAGATCGTCGACGGCCCGATGTGGTTCCGCTTGGCAAGCTCTGTTGCCGTGCCCACGTCCTCGAAGCCCGTTCGCTCGCCCGCTTCGTCGATGCCGATGAGGCGGAATTGCTTCGCCTTCGTGCCGCGCGGGCTGTGTCCCCGGAGTTCCGGTTCGTGCTCGGGAGGCGCCGGCTTGTAAGTCGTGCCGAGCACTTCGACGGTCATGTCCTCGGCAGGCTTCTCGGCGGCTTTCGCCCGCTTCTGCTCCGCGCGTTTCTTCGCCTTGAAGCTCTGCTCGTTCTGCGCCTTCCAGCTCGACGCGAAGTCAGGGTCGGTTGCCTTGATGCGCTCGACCACTTCCGGAAGCGCGGTGTCGTCTGCGCTGATCTGCGGCGCCTTCCTTGCCGCCGAGCGTTCGCGGTCGATCTCGGCGAGCCGTCCGTTCATCCCACTGGCGGTGCGGATGATTGCCGGTCCCCTGCTGTCGCCCATCATCATGCCGACCGCGTTGAGCGTGTCGATTGCGTGCTTCGCGATTTCCCGGTATTGCTTTGCGTGTCCCATGCGAGTTCTCCTTTCGGGCCTCCCTGTTACGAACCAGGAAGGGTTACAGGTTTAATGATTGAAGATTGAAGATTGTTTATGGGTGGCCGTCACGGACACCGCTACGGTACATAGTTGTCCGCCTTCGCCCGGCGCTTTTCAGCCGCCTTGTCCGATGCCTGCACAGCCCACTTCATCCGCTTCTTGCGAGCCGTCCCGTCCTTCAGCGACCGCTTCGATTCGACGCGGCTGTGCTCGTAGAATGACGTCTGGTCGATGAGGCCGATGTCAGCGAGCTCGATCAGGAATTCTTCGAACCGCTTCCCCTTGCGCCCGACGAGCGTCTGCGCGTGCAGCAGCTGGCGGTCGTCGTAGAGCTCGATGCTGCCGTAAAAGTCGCCCATAGCGCAGAAAAGCATCGTCATGTCCCACGCCCAGCTCTTGCCGTGGCGCTCGATCAGCAGGGCCACCTTCGGGTCGTTCTTCGTGTCGGTGTCGAATTTGATGTACGGTTTAGTCCTTCCCATTTGCCTTTTCCTCTCTGAGCAACCGGCGGCACCGCAGGCTGCTCACAGGCGAGCCCTTTATCGCCAGCTGTATTTCCTTGAGCATCGGGAACGTGGTATCGAACACGACGCGGTGGTCACCGTTGTCGTGCGTCCATTCGACGTTGCTTATCTTGAAGCCTGCTATCGCGGCCATCGCGTCGCCGCAGTCGCGCCATCCTGATGTGAACGTGATCTCGTAGCTAT
>JAFUBE010000323.1 GCA_017460365.1 Eggerthellaceae bacterium | reverse complement strand
GTCTCCTGAGTCGAGAAGCCCCAGTCCGTCTTGCCCGCGCTATGGAGGAACCACGCGTGCGGCTCGTTCATGTCCTCGAAGACGAGGTGCTGGTCGTAGCCCGCGAACTCGTTTGCAATCTGCGTCCACACGGCCTTGAACTTCTCGGGCAGGTCGGTGTCGTCGTATGCCGTGCCGAGGTCGGGCCGGTCGATCCAGTCCTCGTGGTGGATGTTCACGATGACGTACAGGTCCTCGGCGATGCACCAGTCGACGACCTCGTGCACGCGCTCGAGCCATGCGCGGTCGATGTGGAAGCGCTGCAGCGGGTCAGCGAGCTGCGAGGCGAGCGGGTCGCCCGTCGGGTCGTCGGCCGGGTATATGTGCTGGAACCACGTGACGGGAAGGCGGATCGCCTTGAAGCCGGCCGCTTTTAAGTTGCGGATCGTGTCGCGCGTCACGTACACGCCGCGCGCCCAATGCGATTCGAGCTCGAGGTCGGATCTCCCCCAGCCGCCGTCGCGAGTCGGGTCGGGCGGCACGTAGTTCGACTCGAAATGGCCCGCCATGTTGTATCCTGCCTGCATCTCGCGCGCGATCTCGTGCGCCGTGAGGCCGGTCTTGCGGTGGTAGCTCGCGCTGGCCGTCGGGTTTACGCGCGCCGCACCGCCGAGCATGACGACCTCGACGAGCGTGCACCCGCCCGCACCGGAGCCGCTGCTCGGAACGCACGCGGACATGCACTCGCGGTTGTACGAAGTTCCCCCTCCGGCGGTCCAGCGCGCCTCGATGGACTCGATCGGGAAGAAGGCGACGTGCTGCCCCGTGCCGTCGTTTGCCGCCACCGTATGCGCGTCGTCGGCGTACACGTTCGTCCAGCCCCGCCATTTAGTGTCGTAGAAGGCGAGGTACGGCCGCACGCCCGTGTAGCGCACCGCGACATCGGCGCCGTCGTACACGGGGTTTCGAAGGTCGATCGCGATGGTGCGGAACTGGGAGTCGTTCTCCTCGGTGTTCGGCTTTATCGTGACGGGCCGCGTGTAGATCCTGCGCACGGTGGCCCCTTCGCCATACGAGCCGTTCGCAACGCTCGCCGGCACGCTTTGAACCCGCTGCGCACCAGCAGCGAGGCCAGCGTCGGCGTTCGCGGCCGCGACCGCAACAGGAGGAGTCATGCCCAACACGATGGCCAAGCACAATATGCAAGCGAGCACCCGCTTCATGAAGCATCCTCTTCCGCACTTCCGGCACCACCATTATGCCAGATACCGCGCGCCCTCCGGGCGAGCTGCCTTCACCCGCAGCAAAATGGACCGTGCCGCACCCGGCGCCCGTTTCGCTCGGCTCCCTCCCCTAATCGGTGCCTGGCACCGATTAGGGGAGATAATCCCAGGTCAGAAGCTTGGTCATTCAGCGAGGACGCCCATGAGGTAGCGCATGACGTCGTTGCGGCTGATCGTGCCGACGAGGCGGCCGTCCTCGACGACGGGGACCTTCTTGAACTGCTTCGAGCGAAGCTGCGAGAACACGTCTTCGAGCGGGGTGTCCACGTCGAAGGTGACGACGCGGTGGGCGGCGAGCGCGAGCGCCTTGAGCGACATGACCTCGTCGGCCATGTCGGTGAACGCCTCGACGCTGTCGCAGCCGTCGTCGAGGTTGCGCACGACGTAGTACCCGAGGTCGAAATCGGCGGGGCGGCGGGCGGAAAGCGCGCGCAGGATGTCGCCGTCGGATATGAAGCCGCGGATGCGGTACTCGGAATCGACTATCGGCACGCCGTTCGTGTGCATCTGCACGAGGATGCGCGCCACGTCGCGCACCGTGGCGTGGATATCGACGACGTACGCATCCTTGCGCATGACCGCGCGCAACGTGGGCGCGGGACGGCGGTCGGGATCGAGCTCCTCGGGCATGAGCACGACCGGCGTGAGCTTGCGATGGCGCAGGCCGTGCGCGAAGAACAGAGACACGACCAATCCCACGATGGCGATGACCGCGGCCACCATGACCGCGTTCGAGAAGCCGGCGGCCTGCGCGAGCTCGAAGGCGGCGCCGTTGCCAGACGCAGTTGATGCGCCCTTTTCGACAAGCCCCACGAACAGCGATGGCCCGAAGCTCGCCGAGACCATGATGAGCGTGTTCATGGTCGCGATTCCGTCGGGATGCTCCCGGCGCGCCAGGGTGCCGAGCCCGGCCGTCTGCGAGGGCGAGAACACGAGACCGACGCCCGCGTACACGACGACGGACGCGGCAACCGTGACGAGCAGGGCAAGCGATTCGCCCGTGGCCGCTATGGCCACCTGCCCCACCGATATGAGCGCGAAGCCGACGGGCAGAAGCGGCCACGGCCCGCGCCGGTCCATGATGCGCCCGCCGAGAATCGCCGTAACTGCGTTCACGCCGATCGCCGGCAGGATGAGCGCTCCGGCGGCGAGCGCGCTCATCGCGAAAGACGACTCGAAATATACCGGCAGCAAGATCCCCATCGAGAACGTCGTCATCATGCTCACCACCACGAGAAGCGCCGAAAGCGCGAACGACGGGTTGTGCATGAGCGGGCGCATGTTGAGTATCGGGTTGTCGATGCGCTCCTGGCGCAGGGCGAACGCGAGGAGCAGCGCGAGGGACACGAGCGTCGCAACCGCACCGACGAGCGGCCTCGAAGAGATCTCGCCGAGGCCGTACACGAACAGGGGCAAGCTGAGCATCGCGAGGACGAGCGAGGGGAAATCGAGCTTCGCCGCAGATGTCTCAGCGAAGTCGCGTACCGTGGGGATGCCGGCGAGCGCCACGACGACCGCAACTGCCGCTGGGAGCGCGAAAATCGCGCGCCATCCGAACATGGTGACGGCGAAACCCGACATGACCGGCGCGAACGCGGGCCCGAGCGTGATAGCCGCGTTGCCGATCGAGAGGTAAGTTCCCATCTTCTCGCGCGGCGCGCACGCGAGAACGGCGTTCATCATGATAGGCGTGAACGTGCCCGAACCGACCGCTTGCAGCAAGCGCGCGGCCAAAAGCAGCGGGAAGCTCGGCGCGAACACGCACAGCACCTCGCCCGCGACGAAGCAGGCCGCCGCGAAGGCGAACAGCGCGCGCACGCGGAATCGCTGCATGAGGAACGCCATGAGCGCCACGATGACAGCGGTGATGGCCATGTACCCGGTCACGAGCCACTGCGCCGTCGTCGACGCCACGCCGAACTCGGCCATGATGTCGACGAGCGCCACGTTCACGATGCTCTCGTTGAACGCCGACACGAACGCCGCCGCATACAGCACGACGAGCATGGGCATGTTTCCACGTTCTTTCATGGAGACGTCCTTCCCAACGACTTCAATCCCAGGCCGCTGGATAGGAACAGGTAGAACCGAACTCTCACGACCGCGTCAACCGGACTTACATGGCTGCGCGTTGACATCTCGAGTGTAGCGCCACCCTGCCTTTCCCTCCTCGCCATTCCAGCCAATTTCCACACATCCCTAATCGGTGCCAGGCACCGATTAGGGATGGGCGGCGTGGCGGCCGTGGGAGAAGTGGTAGTAGGCGACGCCGATGAGGGCGATGATGCTGCAGGTCAGGTACATGCCGACGTAGCCGAACGAGCCGATGACGAGGCCGAGGAGGAGCGGGCCGATGCCGCAGCCGAAGTCGCAGAGCAGGTAGAAGGTCGCGATGCCGGGGGCGGCTTTCGTGCCGCCGGACATGCGCCCGACGACGGCGATACCGGCGCTCATCGACGTGCCGAATCCAAGGGCGATGAAGATGCCGACCACCACGAGTAGCGCAGGCGTAGGAAAGTACGTGCATGCCGCGCACGTGAGCGCTGCGAGCGCCATGCACGAGATCGACGGGTAGAGCACGGCGTTTTCGCCGAGGCGGTCCTGCAGCTTGCCCGCCGGTGGCCGAACCAGGACGAGCATAACCGCGTACACGAGGAACACGGCGGCCGACCAGCCCTCCAACCCGATGCGCGCAGTATAGGCGTCGACGAACGAGTTGACCGACGAATACGATAACGCGACGAGGAACATGAAGAACGAGAACTTCCGCGTGGCCGGGTCGAGCACGAGCGACGGCTTGAACGGAGGCAGCGCCGACACCGCCTCGCGCGCGCCCTCGCG
>JAFUBE010000039.1 GCA_017460365.1 Eggerthellaceae bacterium | reverse complement strand
GTCATCGTGTGACACTTCCCGTCAGACACGAAGTGTCATTTTTCGTGGGAGACATGCGGCACCGCATGTGCCACCCGAAAAATGAAACTTCGTGTCTGACGGGTAGTGTCAGACGATGACAAGTACGATGCGTCTCGCCAGTTTAGCTGCGAACGGCGCCTTCTATCCACGACGCGACGTCGTCGTATACCCGCTCGTGCCCGATCTCATTGTGAATCTCATGGCGCATTCCCGGGTAGATAATCTCGTCGACTTGCCTGATTCCGACATCGCGCAGAAGCTGGGTTGCCGCGTCCACCCCTTTGCCCATGTCGCCAACCGGGTCGCCGTCTCCGGCCACGAGCAGGATGGGCAGCGTCTTCGGTACGCGGGCGGCGCATTCGGGCGTGACGACCTCGGCCGTGAGGTCGAGCAGGGTGGCGTAACCGCCCACGGTGAACATGAAACCGCAAAGTTCGTCGGCGATGTAGGCGTCGACGACCGCGTCGTCGGTCGAGAGCCAGTCGAGGTCGGTGCGGGCGTTTTCTATCTGCTTGCCGTAAGCGCCGGCGCCCATGCTGTCGATGAGCTCGCTGCGGTAGGTTTCTCCGCGCGTGGCGGCCATGGTGCGTGCCAGCGTTCTGCCGAATTTCGAAAGATGCGCCGGCACGTTGCCCGTGCTCGAGAGAACCGCCGCGGCAAGGTCGTTGCCATAACGCGCTATGTAGGCTCGGGTGATGAAGCTGCCCATCGAATGCCCGTAGAGCACGTAGGGGACATCGGCGAACAGTTCTCGCACCATGCGGTAGAGCGTATGGACATCGCCGATCAGGATGTCCTTGCCGCCATGTGCTGGCATGTGGCCGTATTCGCTGGGATCGCTCACCGACTTTCCGTGACCGATGTGGTCTTCGGCGCACACGACGAAACCCCGGCCGACCAGGTACTCGGCGAGGTCGTCGTAGCGGTCGATGTATTCCGCCATCCCGTGCACGATCTGGACGATAGCCTTGGGCGTTTCGTCGCCGGGTTGTTCGGAGGTGCCGAACTTGGCGCTCGTCCAAAGCTTCGCGTTGATCGTGGTCTTGCCGTCGTGCGACGTGAAATCGAGTGGAATGGTGATGATGTCAGACATGGCCCTCCCTTGGTCGGTTGACGTGATTATATCTCGTCGCGTCCGCAAGGGGCATGGCAAGCAGCGTATGGGAAAAAATCGCCGTGTGCGATTCCAAAACCCAGCGCAGCTTGCGGTTTCCGTTCGAATCGCGAAATCTATCGTACAATCTCTAGCTACGAACTTGAGGAAGCAAGGAGAGGAGAGCGAATGCTGAACAAAAGCAAACGCCGCATTGCGGGCGTGATAGTGGTCATGATGGTGGTGATGGTCGCGTTAGCCGGATGCTCTACGGGCGCTAACCAGAGCTCGTCGAGTGCGGCTTCGAGCTCGCAGGGCACCGCATCGTCGGCGGCTGCCAACGCGTTTTCATCTTGGTCCGACGACTCTCAAACGGTGAAGCTCGTGAAGGAATACGTCGCCGACGTCACCAACCAGTCGAGCGCGAACTACATCCCGCCCGAGGACCGCGTGGTCACCATCGACTGGGACGGCACTCTCTACGGCGAGCTCGATCCCATCTACCTCGACTGGGCCATGTACGTGCACCGCGTGCTCTGGGATTCCACGTACACCCCGACGACTGAACAGGTGCAGGTCGCGCGCGCCATCGAGCAGGTCGAGCAGACGCGCGAGTTCCCCGAAGGCCTCGAGGCGCAGCATGCCAAGTGCCTCGCCGAGGCGTTCGCCGGCATGAGCGTGGCCGACTTCAAAGCCTACGTGGCCGAGTTCGCCGATACGCAGGCGCCGAAGTTCAAGGGCATGAAACGGGCCGACGCCTACTTCCGTCCCATGGTGGAGCTGGTCAACTACCTTCACGATAACGATTTCGAATGCTACGTGGTCTCGGGCACCGATCGCAACGTGCTGCGCGTGCTCCTGCCCGCCTACTTCCCCTGGCTCGACGACGCGCACATCAAAGGATCGGTGAGCACCGTGGTGGCCTCGGGGCAGAACGGCAAGGACGGCTTGGATTACACCTGGACCGCCGACGACAAGCTCGTGCTAGGCGGTGCGCTCGTGATCAAGGACGTGAAGGCGAACAAGCCGACGATCATCGCCACCGAAATCGGCAAGCAGCCGGTCATTTCGCTGGGCAATTCGTCGGGCGATTCGTCGATGGCGAACTATACGGTTAACAACAACAAGTACAAGGCGCTTGCCCTCATGCTCTGCTGCGACGACACCGAGCGCGACTGGGGCGAGCCCGACAAGGCGGCCAAGATGGTCGAGTCCTGCACGAAGAACGGCTGGCATGCCGTGTCGCAGCGCGACGAATGGAAGACGGTCTACGGTGAAGGCGTGAGCCGCGACGAAAGCTGGACCTGGTCATCCGAGCAAGCCGGTCCCAACCGGGCGTCCGCAGAGAACGCACCCGCTGCAGACCCGCAAACCCAGCTCAGCCAGGCCGCGTAATCCAAATAGATTACCGAAGAACCGCGCTTAGCGCCCCTTTCCCCGGTGTCATGATTCGCTAATCATGACACCGGGGATCGCGTCTATACCCCCCATCCCGAACACCGCGTGACACTTCCCGTCAGACACGAAGTGTCATTTTTTGAGGGAGACATGCGGCAAAGCAAGCGCCACCCAAAAAATG
>JAFUBE010000322.1 GCA_017460365.1 Eggerthellaceae bacterium | reverse complement strand
TGCGTGCGACCCGTGAACAACTTGCAATCGACGAGCGTGTAGCCGTTGTCGTGCGCGCCCGCTTCGAAGCGCTCGACCACGCGGAAGGTCGTGATAGCCTCGCGTGCAGAATCGCAATCGCGAATGGCCATGCGCGTGCGGTCTTTCGCATGCCGCGCGATCGGCGCGTCGATCATGCCCGTTTCCGGCGCTATGATGCCGTGCACGAGCGCAAGGTAATGCCTGTCGACCACGCGATCCTGAATCGCCTTCATGAGCGCTTCGCCTGCGAAATTGCTTTTCGCAGCCAGCATGAGGCCCGTCGTGTCCATGTCGAGCCGATGCACGATGCCGAGCCGGTCGAACTCTCCTTGCACATTGCACAGTTGCTCGGCCCCGCAATGATAGATAAGCGCGTTCACGAGCGTGCCGTCCGGATGGTCGTCAGACGGATGGCACACGAGCCCCGCCTGCTTCGAGAGCACGATCACGTCGTCATCTTCGTAGCGGATGTCGAGCGGAATCGGCTCGCCGGTGAGCGGCGTCGGGACCGGCTCGTCATCGATTTCGTACACGATTGCCTGACCAGCTGACACATTCTGCTTCTTAGTCGCCTTCTCACCTGCGACGAGCACGCGGCCTTCCTCTATGGCCTTGGCCGCAGCCGAACGGCTCGCGTACAGCCCGCGCTGACCGAGCAGCGCGTCGAGCCGCACTCCTTCGTCTGCCGCCGTTGCCATGTATAACCGTGATGCCGCCATTCGCGCTCCTCGATGAATCAGTCGGCTCTGTCTTTGGCCCCGTTGCGGGATTCAATGATGAACCCGATCACGAGCACCACGACACCGCAGGTCACACCTATGTCGGCCACGTTGAAAACCGGGAAATCCATGAAGGTGACGGCAATGAAATCGGTAACGTAGCCTTGCGCGAAGCGGTCGATCGCGTTGCCTATCCCGCCTGCTGCGATGAGCGCGATCCCGACCGTCTGCACAACGTTGATCTCGCGGGCCTTCCAAAAGAAAAACGCGAGCATGATCGCAACGACCGCCACCGAAAACACGCCGAGCGCAGACGGGTTGCCCGCGAAGACCCCCCAGGCCGCACCAGTGTTGTGCACGAGAAACACGTTCACGAGACCCCCAAGAACCAGGCCGAACGAAGTGCCCGGCTCGACCCCGGCGAAAAACGTTTTCGACCACTGGTCGAGCACCACCCACGCAACGACGAGCACTACGAGCAGCGCCACCTTGGCGCCTTGCACACCTTGTTTCCGAGGTTCGACTGCCATCTACCTTCCCTCACGCCAGCTCGGCCATATTCGAAAGAATCATACTACACGAATGCCGACGCGGCCCGTCTGCGATTCCCGTCAAACCGATTGGAGCGACGCACCCGAACTCGCCAGGCGAGCAAGCTCGTCATAATGCGCAGCGACAAGACGCACTCCGTTGTCTCGCATGTGGGGAAGCGAGCAGTCCACGCAGCTTTTCCTGCCGCCTTCGGTGTACGTGAAGTTGCCACCGCAATCGGGACCCAGCGCATAGAGCGGGCAATAACAGAACATGCAGTTGAAATCGGCCGGATCTACGCCTTCGTGACACGGGAAGTATTTGCAAGCGGAATTGGTGAAAAAGGAGTGCGCCGGCAAATCGGCATCGTGAACATCGGCGTCATCATCGGCTGTGCGCATGAACGACAGGTCGGCGAAGCGTTCCCAATTCGAGAACCTCGGCTCTCCCCCTTCGAAGGAAACTTCCGTGCAGTAACCTTCGCAGTTGCCGACCTGCCACGAGAAGTAATCGGCGTCCGCATCCGCGAACGCGCTCATGGCAGCCATGACGGTGCCTCCGTGGGCGACAACCACGATTTGCTCGTCACCGCGAACAGATGCCTCACGCAGAATACGCCCGAGGGCGGCTTTCACCCGACGAACGAGGTCGGCGCGGCATTCGCCGTGCGGGCAAACAGTGGTGCAATTGCTTTCGACCCACGACCGATATTCGCCGTCGTGTTCCATTTCGGCAGCGCTACGGCCCTCGAAGTCGCCGAAATCCAGCTCTTCCAAACCTGGAACTTCCACTTTTTCAGCGTTCGGGAAGCATATCTCTGCCGTGCGCCTCGCCCGGGAAAGCGTGCTCACATACACGCGCTCGACCCCGCCGACGACTCCGGCTGCACGCGCCTGGCGCTCGCCCTCGGCGGTGAGGGGCACATCCATCGTTCCCGCATACACATGACGTTCATTTGCCTCGGTCTGGCCGTGTCGCATCATCACGAGCTTCTTGCGCCCGTTCGGCAGCTCGCCCTTAAGAGCAACCGGCACCCCGCACACCATCCGCACCACCACATCGCTACGGACGGCGAGTTCGCGGGCGAGCGCGCCCGCCCTATCGCGCCAATCGCGCTCGCTTGCGCTTATCGGCACGATACCGGAACCGACTTCCACAACCGTCGCAACTTGCTTGCGACGAGATACCTCATCGGCAATGAGCGCGACATCGGAATCGACGCCCCTCACGAGCTCTTGCGCGTCGAGTAGCACCGCGCAATCGCTCGAGACATCACCTGACATATCGGCATCACCATACCCCAGCGATTTCAGGTAGGTGCGCTTCCCAGACGCGATGCCCCCGGTGACGAGCATCATAGTCCCACCGCCTTTCCAACCAGCACGAGCACCGCCAACATGGCGATTTCCGCCACCTGCAAGAAGAAGCCCGCAAGATCGCCGCTCATGCCGCCGAACTGCGTGCGCGCGAACGGATACAGCAGCGCAAGGAGCAGAAGCCCCGACCCAAGCATGGCTGCCGCAACAGGCGCGGAGAGCCATATCATAACCGCAGCACAGCAGGCGAATTCGATGGCGATCACCACAAGCACGCGCACGCCGTTTCCCGATTCGTGGAACATCGACAGCATTCCCCGCGACGAGCTCGTCGGGTACGTCAGCGTGGCGATGGCGCTCATGCACCGGCTCGCCACGTGCATGCAGACGAGCAGCGCTGCGACCACCCAACCCGTCTTGAGCTCGGTTGCAAGCGCCGTGTATGCGATCAGGTACGCCGCCACGGCGATCGACGCGAACGCACCGGCATGCGGGTCTTTCAGTATCTCGCGCTTGCGCTCGCTGCTCGCATGGCTCGACTGCGCGTCGACGACGTCGCAGAAGCCGTCGAGGTGGATGCCGCCGGTCACGAGCACGGGAACGAGCGCCACACCTGCCCCGAAGAGCACAGGACCCACCCCGACCGCCTGGCAGAACGCAAACCATCCAGCGAGGAATGCGCCTTGAGCCAAGCCGACCGCAGGGAAGAAGCACATCATGTAGCGCATGTTCTTCTCGTGCCATTCGACACGGGGCATGGGAATCTTCGAGAAGCTGCTGAAAGCGAGCGCGGCGCTGCGCAGTACGTTCATCATGAGCCGCTCCCCTCTGCACCTGCGGAGCAACCCTCCGCGGTTTCAGCGGAAAGTCCGCTGCCGGCTTGCGCCTTGATCGCACGGGCGATGCCCGCCACGCATTCAACCACCACGTCGCTCATGGCAGAGACTTCGCAGGCGAGGCGGCCGAGCTCGCTTTGGTATATACGAGTGTCGCTTTCGTATGCCATGCCGTCGCTGCCGACCTCGTTTCCCACGACAACAAGGTTGCCAGCCCTGCGCGCGAGTTCGGCACTGCTGCGGCCCGCACGTAGCGCGTTTGCCGGCGCGTCGGGAGCGAACAGCTCGGTCGCCACGAGATTGCCGAGGTCTTCGAGCAACACCGTCGCCCCGTCGAAGGCGCCTTCGGCAAGAGCGCCTTCGAGCCCTTCATAGCATTCGACCGTGCGAAACCCCTTGCCCGCACGCTGCGCGCGGTGCCGAGCTACGCGACGCGCGCCTTCCTCGCCTGCGGGATGCATGGTCGCAAGGTATACGAGATCGCCCCCACGCGAAACGGCGAGGCTTTCCGCGCATGCGCTCTTGCCGCTTGACGCGCCTCCGGTCACGAGCGCGATCATCGGGGATGGACCTCGTACGCTTCGATGCCCGTCTCGTCGAACGTCGTGCCGTTGTACAGCGCGAGCGCCGCATCGAGCATCGGCAGCAGCAGAACGGCACCCGTACCCTCGCCGAGCCGCAGGCCGGCCTGGATGGGTGCATGTAGCCCGAGCGCTTCGAGCAGCATACGGGCCGCAGGTTCGGCAGAGACGTGCGAAGCCAGCATCGCGCATTCGCACCCGGGGCACAACCGAGCGGCAGTGTAGGCTGCAAGCGCGCTTATGAACCCGTCGATCACTATGGGAACACGGTGAACGGCACCGCCGATGAACATGCCCGCCAACCCCGCAATGTCGAACCCGCCAAGCGAGGCGAGCACGCCGAGCGGGTCTCCCGAATCGGGAGCGTTTACCTCGAGCGCCCGCTCGACGGCCTCGACCTTGCGGGCGAGCCCTTCATCGGAAAGCCCGGCGCCGCGGCCGGTGACCTCTGTCGGGGACATTCCCAAGAACGCCGCCGCCATAGCGCTCGACGTGGTCGTATTGCCGATACCCATTTCGCCTGTTGCCAGTATGCGGTAGCCCTGTTCCTTGAATTCGGAAACGAGATCGATGCCGGTTCGCACGGCGGCGAGCGCGATCTCGCGGCTCATGGCGGGGCCCGTCGTTATATCGGCCGTGCCGCGCCCCATGCTGCGATCGATCACGCGCTCGTCATCCGGCGGGTCCAACATGCCCATGTCGACGGCATACGCGTCTAGGCGCGACGCAGACGCCATCATGCACACCGACGACACGTTGCGCGCGATGTTGCTCGCCACTGCAGTCGTCACATCAGGGCCGCTCTGCGACACGCCGCGAGCCACCACACCGTTGTCGGCGCAAAGCACGACGACAGCCCGCTTCGACAGATCGACATCGGCGTCTCCCGTGAGGCCCGCGATCTTCTCGACCATCGCCTCGAGCTCGCCGAGGCTGCCGATGGGCTTAGCTACCGCATTCCATTTCGCCCTCGCCGCAGCGAGCGCCGCCCCATCGGGAGGCGCGGGCTTCACGAAATCGAGATCAAACGACATGTCATCCCTCCATAAAATTCGTCGGTTTCCTTAAGAAAACGCCGTGTGACACTTTCCTCCAGGCGCGATCTTGCATTTTCGCGGGGAGATTCGGCGCTGGCGCGCCGCGGGCGGCACGAGTGCCGCCCCTACGGGGCCTCCCGTGCGGTTCGGCG
>JAFUBE010000321.1 GCA_017460365.1 Eggerthellaceae bacterium | reverse complement strand
GTGGCGAAGCGCCCGAACTGGAACAGGGAATCCTCGCTTGCGTCGTAGATGGCCCGCGAGTAGTTCGCGGTGATGGCGGCCAACCCGAAGCCGTGCACGCAATCGGTGTAGGCGCCTACCTGGTGCTCGATCATGTGGCACATGAAGTTGGTAGCCTTGCCGCACTTCAGGATACGGTTCTCGGCGAGGCTCGACGCCCACTCGAGGTTCGCGTGTGCCTCGTAGTCGTTCGCATCTGCCAGCGCGCGCGGCAGGTCGCGGATGACCGAGCGCATGGCGGCCTCAAGCAGGTCGTCGGCGAGGTTGTCACCCACAGGACCGCTGAAGTAGATCTCCATCATGTGGTTCAAGCTGTCATAGCCGCCTGCGATCTTCTGGGAATCGGGTACGCTGAACGTGAGCTCGGGATCCTGCACGCAGAAGCGCGCGTTGCAGCGCGGGCGGTCGGCCCCGGTCTTCACGAGCGTCTTCTCGTTGGTGATGACCGCGCCGCCGTTGCCCTCGCTGCCCGTGCCCGAAGCGGTGTCCACGATGCCGAGCGGGATGGGATTGACGTCGTCGGACACCGGCTCGTATCGCACAAAGTGCTTGTCCCAGAATTCGTCCTCGCCCAAGCCCTCGGCTGCAGCGAGCGCGATCATGTTCGAGCAGTCCATGACGGACCCGCCGCCGACGGCCAGGATGTAGTCGGCGCTCTCGGCACGTGCGACCGACGCGCCTTCCATAACCTTCGCGAGCGTCGGGTTGGCCATGATGCCTCCGAACTCGACGACGCGTTTGCCGATCGCCTGCAACTGCCCGACGATGCGCCGAATGCCGAATCGTTGCGCACCTCGTCGACGAGCGTTGCGATCGTGTACGGCTCGAACGAGGCGGTCTCGGCCGAAACGCGTTCAGTCGCTGGCTCAGCCGCTTCTTCCCCATCGCGGTCATACGTTCCGTGGAAGAAGAACCGCAGGGCGTTGAAGGTGTATTCGTCGGCTGACAGGTAGTTGTGCTCGTACCCCTCGCGCTCGCGGTACGACACGCTGCCCGCATCGAGACTGTCGGCCATCGCGAACGTGCCGCCTGGCGCCGCTGCGAGGGCCTCGATTTGCGCCTTGAACCCGCTGTACGCGAAGTCGTTCGTGCCCGTGGCCGAGAAGATGAAGAAGTCGCCCGCGTCGTCGCGGCTCAGGTTGTTGTACGTCGGCATGACCATGATGAGCGGGCGGACGATCCCGTCCTCGATTGCGTGGTCGACAACGTTCTTGAAACCCGTCGGGTTCGAATCGGTCCCCATGAGCGTCGTCTCATCGGACCATCCGCCGTGGCTCAGGTAGAACACGTCGTAGCGCTCGGACGGGTCGTACCCATATGGCACGTACACCCACGTGTCCTTCGTCAGCTCGTGTCCGGGCTGGCCGTAGTTGAACGAGTCGTACGTCGAGTACGTCAGCTTTTCCAGAGTGCCGGCTTGCACAGCCGGGCTCCTGTAGCCGTCGGGAATGTATTCCAGCTCGTCGGGAATGATCCCAGTATCGTAACCGCTCGCGTTATCCTTAGCCGCCATCGACTTCACCTCGCCTTCCGAACCGCCCGAATCCGTCGAAGAGCCGGCACACGCGACCGCGAGCACCGCTACGACGACAGCCGCAACTGCAACGGCCAGCACCTTCACGTCCATCATGCGCGTCACCTTCCGTCCAGACGGATATCAAACGACCTTTCTCTCGATTCGATTATCCCGACCAAATCTCACAACGTAAAATGCCGAATGTGAATGCCACCATGCACGCCATGCATGGCCAGGTTGAAGCAAATTCCAGGACTCCTGTTTCAGCCCAGCCACACCACGCGTCCACAACACGCGATTTGGGACAAATCGGCTTCAAAATGTCCCAAATTGCGGCTTGTGGACGACGAGGCTCATCCACAACTTGCTATTTGGGGCAAAAACTGCACCGGATTTCACTTTGTGGATGATTCGAATCGTCCACAAGTCGCAATTCGGTGCACAAAGAGGGCCGAAATGTTCCAGATTACAAGTTGTGGATGAGCCGGAAGACTATCCTGCGATCCTGCGACCCATCAATTCGCCCTCTTGTCCGCCCGCATGCGACAGATGGCGATGACGGTTGCGATGGTCGCGGCCATGAGGATGATGACGCC
>JAFUBE010000320.1 GCA_017460365.1 Eggerthellaceae bacterium | reverse complement strand
TGGCCCACGGCAGTGGGCGCCTTCGGTTTTCGGGCGACTCGCGCTCGCCCTGCGACATCTGGCCTCGCCAGCATTTATTCATCATGACCCTAGCCTTGGGCAATGAGGCCGGGGAGAAGGGCTAGAATTCTAAGCGGACGGAATTTCCAGGCTCGGAGGTCAGGCATGACAGCGACGATGGGGCTCGCGGAGGCCAAGGACAACTTAACGCGCATGACCACGGGGGCGGGCGAGACGGGGCGCCCGGTGATGTCGATGAGAAACGGCGAGTTCCGGGCGATGGTGAATCCTGCGGTCGTGCGGCGCATCACCGACCGAAACGCCGCCGCGCCAGTCGGCTACATGGATGAGCACGCCGACGTGTTCGAGGAGCCCGCCAAATGACGCAGCCCGTCGAGCGAGCCGACAGGGGGACCGCGCCCGCGAGCCGATTGGCCGTCACCGCCTGGTCCGACGGGACCGGCGGCGTGCGGAACAAGGGGTTTGCACATGGCGCCTACTCGGTCATCTGCTCGCGCGACGGTGTGACCGCCCGCGAGATTACGCGGGAGCTGGGGGCCGACCGCAAGGACGTCAACCGGCTGCTTTACACCGACCCGTTCATCCGCGACCTCTGCTACCGCGACGGGGATTACCGTTGGCACGGGCTGATCCGGCACGGCTTTCCGCACGGGGGGCTTTCCGATTACTGCGGCTGGTACGGGCTCGCCTCCGATTTCACCGCGCAGGGCGAGGCCGAGTGGCTGGCCGACCTGAAGGAGGGCTGCCGTCGCATCGGGCGCAACCTCAACGACGCGCGCGGGCTCGTCCATTCGTTCACCGACGCGCGTGAAGTCATGCTGGGCCTCTTCTCGGATCTGGGCGGTTACGGCGTCGACTGCGCCGGCTGGGAGGTCGCCTTCGAGCTGCGCGTCAGGCGCGCGAGATGGGTGCGCATCTACGCCGACGTGCTGGTCTGCACGCTAGCGAATGCGTTCTCGCTCGAGTTCAAGATGAAAGACGCAGGCGACCAGGCCGAGGTCGATCAGGCGGCCAAGTACGCCCCGTATCTGCAGGTGGTGCTCGGGTCGCAGGTCGAGGTCGCGCCCGCGCTCGTCCTCACGCGCGCCTCCGACCTCTTCGACCACGTCCGCTCGACGGACGGCGCGCAAGTCGCCGTGGCATCGCCCGACATGCTCTTCAACGTCTTCGACGAAAGGCTGTGCTTTTTGGGTTAGGCGAGTTTCCCGAGCTGCGCGAGCGGGGAATAGATGGCGAGGTATCGCCCCCGCCGTCTTGGAACCTCTGGGGCTTCGAGCCCCCTCGGTTTTCGAATTATACACGCTAGCGGGCTACCAGTCCGTGATTTGCGCCGCGCTGCTGAGGCCGAGATTTGCGTGGGAAGAGTTTACTGAATTGTTCAGTTAGACTGCGCGAGAATGCCGCACCTGCGCGATGTCACGCTCCCCGTCGGCGCGCTCGCGCAGGATATCGAGCAGGTTAGAACAGCTTGAGCTTCGAGTTGGGCTGGTTGGCCATGGCGTACCCGCTCCTCGGTTATCCAGTCCAATAACGGCCCACTCAGATGGCTGGGAACAGGTGTCTTTTACAGAAGACCAAGCGGGGAGGAAGTTGGCAATGAGCGACGGAGGGGCGAAAGGTCGCGAGCTCGGCATAGAGGCGACCACGTCGGTGAACGAGATCGGGCGCTACGAGATGGCGCTGGAACGCCATGGTCATGAGGGATGGTGACACGACCTCATCCGACTCGCCGGGCGGGGCCAGTTCGACGGCGAGGTCCTGAAGCGCCAGCTCGTCGTTCTCGTCGGCGAAGAGGGCCGGGTCCCGGTGAACAAGAGGGCCATCGACCTCTCGCGCACATGGGTAATGCCAATCGGATTCACAAGGACCATACATAGACCTTAAGAAAATCGTCCTTCCAGTATCCTTCTAACCATAGGCAGGCGAAGAAGGAGAGCTGGAACATGGACGATGACGCGAACAAGCAGGGCGAATGCGAGCTGATCATCGACGAGATAATCGACGAGGCGATGACATACCTCGACATCGAGGCGGAGGCGTTATCGCCTGAAGAGCCGGACGGCTTTTGCTGCGACATGACGTCGGAGGAACACGAGCTCGCCAGGGCGACGATTGCTTACATGGGATACCGGCTGCTGATGATGGACCGCATCAAGCATGGCGATGTGATCGGGAACTCCGGCGGATGGGTTGGCGTTCGCCATTACGAGTCCGAGACCTGGAAGGAGATCGCGAGTGCGCTCGGAATTCGCGGCTCTGAGGCCAATCGCATTGACGAGGCGAAGCGCCTCTACAAAGTGGCGAGCAAGCGCGAGGACGGGAACGAAGGCTACCGCAAGAAGGTGTGGAGCGTCATGGAGGGCTTCATGGAAGACTACGACCTCGATGCAAACAGCTTGGGCATCGTGTTCGTCTAGGACGATCGGAGGAACCGTCATGAAGGAATTCGACCGCATCATCGGCTACGCGGGGATCAAGAGGGAGCTCGAGCAGACCGCAGACATCATGAGGAACCTGGGCACGTACAAGGCTGCGGGCGCGAAGACGCCGTCGGGTATGCTCATACACGGCGCGCCGGGCCTGGGCAAGTCGCTCATGGC
>JAFUBE010000319.1 GCA_017460365.1 Eggerthellaceae bacterium | reverse complement strand
GTCATTTTTCGAGGGAGGCATGTGGCAAAGCGAGCGCCACCCGAAAAATGACAGATCGTGTCTGACGGGAAGTGTCACGCGTGATGCGAGAGGAGGAAGAAGAAGGGCGCCCCGTGGGACGCCCCGGTGGTGCTAGATCGTGGAGAGGGTTACGCTTCCTCGGGGGCCTCTTCGGTGGCTTCCTCGGCCTCGGGGGCCTCAGGGGCAACCTCAGCCTCGGCCTCGGCTTCGGCTTCGGGGGCGGCCTCTACTTCGGGCTCTTCCTCGGGTTCCTCGGGAGCAGCCTCGTCGACAACGACGATCTTTACGGTCGCCTTGATCTCGCGGTACAGCGAAACCTCGACCTCGTGCTCGCCGACCGTCTTGATCGGCGTGCGCACGTCGATGCGACGGCGATCGACCTCCACGCCGCCCTCGTTCTGCTCGGCGATGGCGTCGGCGATCATCTGCGCGGTGACCGAGCCAAACAGCTGGCCTTCCTCGCCGACTTTCGTCGCGATCGTCACGGTCATGGCCTCGAGCTGGCCCTTGCGCGTCTCGGCGCCGTTGATGCGCACCTCTTCGCGCTTGGCGATGTTCTTGCGACGCTGCTCGAGCTGCTTCAGGTTGCCCGGCGTGGCTTTCACGGCGAGACCCTTGCGCAGCAGGTAGTTGTTCGCGAAGCCGCGCGCAACCTCTACGACGTCGCCCTCGCCGCCCTTACCGCGAACCTCATCAAGAAGGATTACTTTCATCTCAGCACCCCTTCCCTAATCGCGACGGCGGCGACGGTCGCCGCGTCCGCTGACAGCAGGCACCGCATACGGCATGAGCGCCATGGTGCGTGCGCGCTTCACGGCATTGGCGATGTCGCGCTGATGCTGCATGCACGCGCCCGTCACGCGACGCGGCTTGATCTTGCCGCGGTCGGTCACGAACTTGCGCAGCAGCTGCGTGTCCTTGTAGTCGACGTAGTCCACCTCTTCTTTGCAGAACTGGCAGTACTTGCGCCGAGGCTGTTTCGAATAGTCGGCCATTAGTACCTCTTTCTTTTCCAAATGCGCCGCTCATCGGTTCGCGACAAGCGGCTCGCCCCGCCCTTAGAACGGGATGTCGTCGTCATATACGCTGGAAGAGGCGTCGATCGCGGGGGCACTTTGCGGCGCGGACGCAGACGCAGACGCGGGAGCCTGGTACTGGTTTTGCCCCTGGCTCTGATAGCCGCCCTGGTTGCCCTGGTAGCCGCCTTGGTATCCGCCGCCTTGCGAGTTGCGGGGCGACAGGAACTCAAGGTCGTCCACGATGACTTCGATTTTCGAGCGCTTCTGCCCGTCGCGCTCCCATTCGGACCAACGGAGCTTGCCGTCGATGCCCACCTTCGAACCCTTCGACAAGTAGTTGCTCAGGCTCTCGGCGCGCGTGCCGAACACGACGCAATCGATGTAGTTCGGGTAGTCCTCCCACTCGCCAGTCTGCTGGTTCTTCCTGCGATCATTCACGGCGATGCGCAGCGACAGAATGGCCATGCCCGACTGGGTACGGCGCAACTCGGGGTCGCGGGTCAGATTGCCGGTCAAAACAACTCGATTGATGCTCATAGTCCACCTCTTCTAGCCATGTTGCCGGGCGCTTGCCCGACACGTCCCGTTTCTAATCGCGGTCGGCGCGGCGCACGATCATGTGGCGCTCGACGTTGTCGTTGATGCGCAGAACGCGATCAAGTTCCGCAATGTGGTCGGGATCGGCATGGAAGTCGATGAGGATGTAGTCACCCTCGGACAGCTTGTTGATCTCGTACGCAAGCTTGCGTTTCCCCCAGTTGTCGACGTTATCGACGGTACCCTCACCTGCGGTGATGGTGCTCTCGATACGACCCATCACGTTCGCGCGGGCCTCCTCCTCGAGAGTCGGGGCAACAAAGAACAGCAATTCGTAAGCCTTCATCAGCTCACCTCCTCTGGACTAAACGGCCCCGGATCGGTGATGGTGCACCGGGGCAGGAATACAGCCTGCTCATTCTAGCAAAGCCGCCGGTAGAGCGTGCCACTTCACAAGAATTCCCGTTTTGTCGATCCTTTCGACCACGTTGCAACCATACCAAGGAAGACCTTACAGCGTAACCTTCGCGGATATACCGTTTTCTATCGCGTTTCCAACGCGTATCCAACGGGAATTCGCGCGTGACACTTTGCGTCAGACACAATCTGTCACTTTTGCGGGGTTCGGCGCGGCGTGGAAGGGTGACGCCGCTGGCGCGGTGGCGGAGAGATCCGCACTTGGCGGCGCTGCGGGAGAGAGCGACGCCGCTGCGCGGCTGCTTTGGGATCCGCCGCTGGCGCGGATACGGAAAACAGTGACG
>JAFUBE010000318.1 GCA_017460365.1 Eggerthellaceae bacterium | reverse complement strand
CCGAGATGTTCGAGTCGGACTTGCTCGACCATTTCAAGAAACTGCAGCGCAAGTACGGTCTTCCCGACGGAAGCCTGCACTTGGAGGTGACCGAGAGCGCGTTCGTCGAGGAAGCCGACCGCCTGTACAACGTCATCGAGACCATGCGCGACAACGACATGGTCGTCGAGATGGACGACTTCGTCAGCGGCCTGAGCTCGCTCAACATGCTGAAGAACGTGCCGGTCGATGTCGTGAAACTCGACATGGGCTTCGTGCGCGACGGCGTGAACGAGGAGCGCGGCGGCGTGGTGCTCGGGTCGATCATCCGCATGCTGCAGGGCCTCGACACGCCGATCATCGCGGAAGGCGTCGAAACACTCGAGCAGGCGGAGCTCTTGAAGAACATGGGCTGCCATCTCATGCAGGGCTACCATTTCTCGCGCCCGATGCCGCTCGAGGAATTCGAGGATTTCGTCGCTTCGAACACCTCGGTCGACGACTCGGATCGGCGCCGCCGCAAGGACTCGCACCTCGAGGACCTCATGAGCTTCGACAAGGAATCGTCGTATCTGTTCAACGAGGCCGTCGGCGGCACGATATTTTTCTTCATACACGACGGCAGCACCGAGAGCATTCTGGTGAACGACAAGTTCTACACGGAATGCGGCCTCAGCCGGCAGGAATTCGGCGCGAGCAAGGTGAATTCGATTGAGGAGATCGAGGAAGCATCACGCGAGACGCTGTGGCGTGCTGCGGCAGAGGCGCGCGAGAAGGGCAGCGCCATGTGCATCGGGCAGGTGCGCCTGACCGGCCGCTGGTTCGAAGGCGTCATGCGCTATCTTGGCCCAAGCGCGCGCGGCGACATATTCTCGCTCAACATTTGCCGCTCGGGAGACTTGGCGGAAGGCGACCAAGGTATCGCGCAAGCCAAGCAAGATGTCGAGTGGCTGCTCGACATGCTCGAAAAAATCGTGCCCAATGGCTTGGTGAAATGCGAAGTGACAGGCGACATGGCTATCGACTACATGAGCCCACGCCTCATAGAGTCGAGCGGCCTTTCGGGCGAAGAGTTCTCGCGGCGCTTCCATAATTCGTTCATCGAGGCCGTTGCCGTGCCAGATCGTTCGAAGTTCATGGCCGCTGTTCGCGACAGCGCCACGAACAGCGACATGATCGATATCGAAGTACGTCTCTACCACGGTTTCGGCTCGCTCATGCGCGCCAGCGTGCTCGGGCGCGTGGGCACCGATTCGGCGGGCAAGCGCTGGCTGTACCTCATGCTGCTGCTGAAGGGAATGGACGAGAGCGATGGTGCCACCGATGCGCTTTTCGACCGAACGATCCCGTTCGACTACTACCTCGGCGAAGACCGGCTCGTCGTTCATGCGCCATTGCCCGATGGCACGGTGCGCGACATCGTGATTGAGGGGTGGCTTGACAACCTCGACCGCATGCCCGACAACATTTCCCCCGTCAGCGCGGCGAAGGTGCTCGCCACCGTGAGCGATTTGCGCCACCACCCGCTGTCGGGTTTTACCGATTTGAAGTGCAACCTCCGAGGCGGCGACGAGCTGCGATGGTACCACATCAACTACACTTGCGAGTCCGATGAGGAAGGCAACACCACGGTGCTGCACGGGTTTGCGCACGACGCCAACGATGAGATGGGATCGGCCAAGTGGTGGCGGCGTCAAGCCGAAATCGACCAGCTCACGGGGTTGTTGAACCGCAACGCCGCAGAACAGGCGATCAATCTGTCGGTGCGCACGAACGGCGGCGGCATGATGTTCATGATCGACCTCGACGGTTTCAAACGCGTGAACGACGACATGGGCCATCTCGTGGGGGACGACTTGCTGCGCGAGGTTGCGAACGCGCTGTCGGCGCACTTCCGAGAAGGCGACGTGCTCGGCCGTTACGGCGGAGACGAGTTCGTGGCGTTCATGCCGTTCTCGGGAGAACCGCACGATGCGTATCGCCTCGCCGACCGCCGTGGCCACGACATCATAAAGGCGATCGAAGCTATCGCGATTCCCGATGGCACTTTCGCGTCGTGCAGCGTCGGCGTTGCCATTGCCCTCACGCGTGACCGGTCGTTCTACGACCTGCTCGAAGTCGCCGACCGCGCCATGTACGCCAGCAAGCTCGCCGAAAAAGGCACCCTGACCGTTTCGACGAGGGAATGGGAAACTACCCCACTTTGGGTCTGGCAGAAAGTGGGGCAGTTTCGCGCGGGGCTGCCCCGGTTTGGGTCTGGCAGAAAGTGGGGCAGTGTGGCGCTAACCGAACCGTGCAGCGTCGCTCCGAGCTATAATTAAAAGATAACGCAAACGCCACAGGGGGGATAATGGCTCAGAAGAAGTTCGGAAGCGGCGCGCTGAGTGCGTTTTGCGGCAGCGTCGCCACGATGCTTTCGGCTGGCATACAGGTCGACGAAGCGATGCTCATGATGGCGGAGGGCCGTGAACGCTCACGGTTCCAAAGCGCGTGCGTGCAGATCTACCGGCTTGTTTCAGCGGGCAGCACCCTTGCTGAAGCCATGAAACAGACCGGCATGTTCCCCGATTACACCATCGAGATGACCGCAACGGGCGAAAAGGCCGGCCACCTCGAGCAGATCATGCGCAACCTCGAGATTTACTACGACGAGGAAGAGCGCCTGTTCCAGAAGATGCGCTCGAGCGTAGGCTACCCGGCGGCGTTGCTCGTCATCATGAGCATAATCT
>JAFUBE010000317.1 GCA_017460365.1 Eggerthellaceae bacterium | reverse complement strand
TCTTCTTCAAATACGCCTCGCCGTTGTAAGCGTCGACGGTCTTGCGGGCGGTCCGAAGGCAGGCGCGCAAGAAGGGGCGCTGCGTCTTCTCTGCTGCTTGAGTGAGAATGGCCCAGGTTTCAAGGTCGAAGTGGGAGTCTTCGGGCACGGGCGCCTCCTGCTTCCCTGATTTGGAGGCGGTATCCAGCTCGTACGCTTTCTTTTCCTGGCGGAGGACATCGTTGGACGTATGTTCCCCGTTGAAGTCGATGAATATGAACTGACTCTTTCCTGAATTCAGCGAGCCTGCTTTCCTCGTTCTGTCGAAG
Source organism: Eggerthellaceae bacterium (assembly GCA_017460365.1). Classification (GTDB taxonomy): domain Bacteria; phylum Actinomycetota; class Coriobacteriia; order Coriobacteriales; family Eggerthellaceae; genus UBA9715. The sequence goes on along the minus strand of JAFUBE010000317.1, from coordinate 7,281 downwards.
CAATCGGTGTGGAACTTGCAAAGCGTATTCGATTTGCCCGAGCCCGTATTGCCGAAAATGCCGATATGGCTTGCGAAGAGGCTGCTTGTCGGAGCCACGACGGATACCCCCTCTTGCCCAACGAGGCTTCCGAGCCCGAAGGGCTTTCCCATTGGCTTCATGAAAGAGCTAATCATGGTGAGCTCTTCAGGCGTCAAAACGTATACGTCGGATGAGACGAGCGGGAGCACCGTTATGCCCCTATCGAACTTGTCGCCCCTTCTTACGCCGAAAACCGAGATCTCGATTACGCGCTCGATCTGAGAACCGCCCATGGTTCGAGCGGAGTAGCCATCCTGAGCATTGTTCAACTCGCTCTGGATTTCGCCTTCGATGCGCCCGTATATATGGTCGAAGCCGCAAGGTATTTTGACATAGCCGCCAACAGATACGTTGCGGATCAGCTGGCCATCATGGAACAGGAAGGCTTCGTTCTTGTCTCCATATACGCGAGCCCTTATCTTGGTTCCGCGCACTTCTACAACGCGCGCGACAATTAGAGATGAATCGAGCATCATCGCACCTCGTACAGCATCGCGCAAAACTCCCGGAGGCCGAGTTCGCCGCTTGATGGAACCGCATACCAGACGTTGCTGGCATTAGAAAACTTAGCCCGGTATTTCTCGAGGTCGGTTTCCTTGTGGCAGCATACGAGCAATATAAGCTGCGGATTTTCGAGCGCACGTTTCGTCACTTCAAGCACATGCTCGTCATCGAACGAGAAGCCAAAACTGATTAAGAGCGCATTGTTTCGATCGAGCTCGTTTGCATAAAGGCGGAGAAGTTCGTAATACGTCAGCCCGAGCACCGTCTCCTCGAACTTTCGCTTCGTGGGGTTAATCAAGTAGAACGACCTGTGATAATCTGCAAGAAACCGAGCGAGGCTAGAACTAGCTTCCCTGGAGAGGCCTTCTACAACCTTGGTCAAATCGTCGCCCGCTTTTTCAACTTCCAATCCAACGATTCGCTCGACTTCGGAAAGCTCGGAGAGGGACATCACGTCGCTGACTGCATATTCGAAAGAGCTTAATGCGTCGACGTGGCTGTGATAGCGAATACCTGCGGAGCCGCGATCTACGCCCCACGTAACAGATCCATGGAGTTTGATGACGTTGAGGGTAGGAACTTGCACGGAGTATTCCATGGAAAGAGATTGCTGGTATTGCGTCCGGCTGAATAAGCGAGTGGCGAAAACGGGGTCGGCCCTTCCCTCAAACCCATCGTTGTACGCAAATTCTAATTGCTCCAGCGCCAGTTCGACTATAGCATCGTAATTAGTGGTAAACAGGCATGCACGTTTAGGAATTGCTGTCGTGCCGCGTGTTTCGATGATGCGCTTGAGATGGCTGCAGAAGTCGAGCATTTCTGACGTTGGGGCAATATTGCGCATCGGCAAGAGGATGTTTTTGAAGTACTCGAGCTGTAGAAGCGCCTCTACGGATTCGGCCATCGTAGGGTCTTGCCAGTGGTGCTTGTGGCACCATTCAAGTCAATGCTCCCTTATTCCAGGCGTGGGTAGCAAACCCGCGCAAAAACCTGCACCGAGCAGGATGTTGATGTGCGAACTGGACAGGGCGTTGCGCAGGGTTTCTACTGAAGCGCTATCAAGCGCCGAGCTGACGTCTGTGCCAGCCTGGTAGGTAATTATCCGGGAAGCGGGAGTGAAGGAGGGCGATCTGTTCATTAGGCGGCCTTTTGGGACTCGTCTTATGCTTGCTCATATGATAACTCTCGGGCATTTCGAAACGCACGGTCGGACGCGAAGCGGCTCTGTTTGCCCCGACGGCCAGCTATCGGTGCCTCCTGCGCGGGTACCCGAGATAACACGGCAATACGAGCGTTCGCCCCACTCTCCGAGCCTTTTAGCTAAAATAACCTCAACAGAGTCGTAAGGAGAAGCACACATGCGTTCACCGATTTCGCAGGCCCTTCCGGCAGACGTTTTGCAATCTGCGGTTTCGAGCGACCATTGCACTCTCCAAGAAGAGCGCGAGGACGAATCGCTTAATTTCAAGCAGGATGCGCAGGCGACCATCGACTACTACAACTGCAACGCCGAGGCGTTCGCCGCCTCCACCGCGAACGTTGAGTTCTCCGACATGCAGGAGAAGCTCGCCTCGCTGCTTGCCCCAGGCGCGTCGGTGCTGGACTTCGGATGCGGGTCGGGGCGCGATGCGAAGAGCTTCCTCAAGCAGGGTTTCCGCGTCGCGGCGACCGACGGCTCTCCCGAGATGTGCCGCATCGCCTCCCGCCTCACGGGGCTGGAGGTGCGCAACGAGCTGTTCGGCGACCTGGCAGACGTCGCGGCCTACGACGGCATATGGGCGTGCTCGTCCATCCTCCACCTCCCGAAAGCGGAGCTCGCGGACGTGTTCCCGAAGATGCTTGCCGCGTTGAGGCCCGGCGGCGTGATCTACGCCTCGTTCAAGTACGGCACGTTCGAGGGCTGGCGCAACGGCCGCTACTTCACGGACTTCACGGAAGCGTCGTTCCGCGACTTCGCCGACGCGGTCGGCGGCTTCGAGGCGGCCGAACAATGGGTGTCGGGCGACGTGCGCCCGGGGAGAGGGGACGAGAAGTGGCTGAACCTGCTTCTCGCGAAATCCTGACGCTGCTCACGTCGAAGGGCGCCTTCAAGCTGCAGGAGAAGGTGGCATATCCCAACGGCGCCACGGGCTCCTTCTACCGGTACGCCTCGGTGACGCTGATCGTGGACGACGGCATCCGCTTCCTGAACCGTGAGTACGGCATTACGGACCTGGACGGCCATCACCGCTACATCGACTATCTGGTGCATACTAAGCGCGGCCTGGTGGGCGTCGAGGAGAACGGCGTGCGCTACCACCACCCCCAGATAATCGGGGAGCGGCGCTACCGCGAGCAGCTGGTGAAGCAGAACTCGTGCCAGCGCGCGGGCATAAAGCTGTTCAGGTTCTCGACCGAGGACCTGAGGTTCGAGGGCCGCTTCGAGGGCGACATTGTCTCGTATTTCGGCAAGTCGTCCGACGAGTTCATAGACGAGGGGATCGTCGTCGGGCGCCAGGTTGGCCTGTACGAGCACCAGGAGGGCGCGCTCGAGGAGATGGCCGCCCGCCGCGAGCAGGGGGTGAAGTGTTTCCTCGCCGTGCTGCCGACCTCGAGCGGCAAGTCCCGCATCGTGGAGGTCGACGCGCTCTCGTTTGCCGAGAAGTACGAGGGTATTTGAGCGTTGAACAGGTGGCGCGCGACTTTTTCGTGAACACGGGCACGGTGAACAGCTGGATAAAGAAGGGGAGCATAGCGCCGACGGCCACCTTCCCGTTCGGCAGCAAACAGGTGCACCTGTTCAGTCCCGAGGACGTTGCGGCCATACGTGAGAGGCTCGCCATACCCGTGCACGACGATGGCACGATACGCGACGACTTCTTCACTTTCCTCGAGGAGCGGGACTGCTCCCTCTCGTACGAGATGCCGTTCCCCCTGAGCTTCATAGCCGACCGTCTCGCCACTGCCGCCGTTGCCATCGGGCACCTCTTGAGATACCCAGTTTGTGCCCGTATTGGGAGCAATATGCAAATGGCGTTCCTCTTGTCAGCTGGCCGTTACTCATGGTGGGTCGTGGCCGCAAACGTCATCTCATAGATGGCCCCCCTTAATGAGCTTTCTATACGAGGAGACGCACGCCGCAGCAAACGCGCCGACCGTTATCGCGAACGCCGCGTTCGCCTCGCGTTCGCCGAGCTTGCTCATTCCCTTGCAGAAGAGAGGGTAGGCTATCCATACGTAAACCATCGCGACCGCCCCGATGACCAGGTCGTTGACCAGCCACGCTTGCTTGAAGATGTTGAGCGGCAGTTTGGAGTTGTCCCAGTAGGGATAGTTGCCGTCTTCGTCGGGTTGGTTCACCAGAAGACCAAAGCCTAGCTCCATCCCCATGGCGGCGAGCACGGCAATCGCGTAGCTCTCGAGCACGGCGCCTGGCAACGACCTGTGCCGCTTGAGAATCTTCTCCTTGATGGGTTCGAAGATGAACGTCATCGCCGCGCCGCCAAACCCGTACACCCAGTAAGGATGGTACCAAGGGTCGAACTTCACCGCATAGTCGTTGTCGATAATCCCAAAGCACTTGTCCATGATCTTGCAGTAGAGGCTTTCGAGGCAGTGGCCCCAGATGTTGTTTATGCAAAAGCACATGATGTTGTTACGCCAAAACGCCCAAGTCTTCGGGGCAAAGAGGATAGACCTTTCCCGCTCAGACGGTAGGCATACCATACGAGCGAGTTCCTTCCAACCAGAAGATGAACCGATAATAGCCATCTTTTACGCTCCCTCTATTTCCATGTTCCGCATTTTGAGCACGGCAGGGTCTATCGGAAAGACGGGCGGAGCCTCGCGCAGACCTTCAAGTCTTGAATAGAGTCCCCCGCACCGCTGCCAATACCCATTCTACTCTTGCAGCGAACGGGAAGTTGCTGGGTTGCGAAACACTAACGAGCGATTCCAGGGCCTTGGCGGATAGTTTAGGTTAAAGTGGGCAACAAGACCTGAACAAGCTGCGGGAGTTTGCAGGATCGGTCGTGTGTCTGCGATTCCTGCGTTTTCGCTGCCGTTTGGGCAGGTCGGTGTTTGCGAGCTTTGAACTGGGTTTCAAGCCAATTGTGTTCCAGGTATAAAAGGTATGGGCAACGTGAGGAATGGAGGATCCGCCATGGAAGTGGGTAAGCTCACCGACAGGCAAGCGGAGAAGCTCGAGGCTTGCAAATCCAGCGAGGAAGTGCTGGAGTTCGTGAAGGAGGAGGGCATCGAGCTGTCCGACGAGGATCTCGATGCTATCGCGGGCGGCGCCTCGTGGAGCAAAGACTCGGAGATACGATCGACGGGAAGCCTATTCCCAGGAAATGCCCGAAGTGCGGAGAGTCCAGCATCACGGGCTACGCAAACGGCAATGGCCCCATTACGTGGCACTGCAACTCCTGCGGGGAGGCATGGGACTAAGCGCGTCAATCGGCAGCCAGAGGGCTGTCGGCGTTTGCTCGGTGCGCAGGTAATGCCGTGTTCACCTGGTGCGTCACCTCGCATGATCAACGGTTCGGAATACGAAAAAGCAGGGGTGCGGCCTGTATGGGGCTGCACCCCTGCTTTTTCATCCCAATGTGGTTATCGAAGGTTGCCCTTCTCCGATTTGTCGTTACATCACAAGCTCGCGTCTCGACTTTCGCTCTTGATTGTCGTGGCGGATGTGCCAGACGAGACTAATGTTTTTTCAGGTGGAGACGCATGTAGACATACCCAGGGCCCTAATGAAATAGCTTCGCAAGTCTGAGGTCAGGGGTTCGACCCCTATGCACCACCACTAAAACCGCAGTTCAGACGCTTGAATATCTGACCTGCTTCTTCCATTCGCGCTAGTTCGTTGATGGCGCTACTCCTCGAGGTGGATCGCCCAGCCAGTGTCGATCTGCTTTTTGATCTTTGCCCTCGTGGTCGGGTCGAGCTCTGGCCAGTCGATTACCCTGGTTGCCCTGTCCGTTACCAGATGGGCTTTCTCCGCGCAGAGCGCAAGCGGGGTGTCCGAGAGCGAATCGGAATAGAAGTGGTCGATCACCGGGAAACCGTGGTCGATGATGTAGAGGGGCTTCTCCTTTGCGTACATCAGATTGTTCATGAAGACCCCGTACTCGCGATCGTATTCCGTCGCCACGTAATTCACGCCGAGCCTGCGCGCGATGGGCGCGATTATGCAATCGGGGGATGCGCTGATGATGAGGTCGTCCGGTTTCTTCTGCGTCAGGTACCATGCGGCGATTCTTTTCTCGTTCTTGTCCCAGAATCGCTCGATCTGCTCGTCGCAGTCGTCCACCAGCATGAGGTATCTGAATATCTCGCGCATCATGCGGTATTTCGGTATCTTGCCCATCTTGTATAGGACCATCGTTTTGACGGCGTGCGGAACGTAAGTGGCCAACAGCTTGGGGTGACGCTTTGTGCACCAAACGCAGAAGCTGAATGTGCAATTGGACGGGAAAATCGTGCCGTCGAAGTCGTATACATTCATCGAACGCGCTCCTGGTTTGATTCGCGCCTCACCGAAGCGCTTTCGTGTTTTACACGTTGAACTTGAAGTGCATGACGTCGCCGTCTTGGACTACGTACTCTTTGCCCTCTTGGCGTAGCTTGCCGGCATCGCGACAGCCCTTCTCGCCGCCGAGCGCCACGTAGTCTTCGTAGCTGGCGGTCTCGGCCTTGATGAAGCCGCGCTCGAAGTCAGTGTGGATGACGCCAGCTGCCTGCGGTGCCTTCGCGCCGATGGGAATGGTCCAGGCTTTCGTCTCCTTCTCGCCGCTCGTGAAGTAACTCTGCAAGCTGAGCAGCGCGTACGCCTCGCGGGCCAGCCGTGCCAGGCCCGACTCTTCGAGCCCCATTTCCTCGAGGAACATGGCTGCGTCTTCGGCGTCCATCTCGGCAAGGTCGGCTTCGATTTTCGCGCTGATGGGCACCGGCTTGCAGCCGTCGATTTCGGCGAGGTCAGCGGTCACCTGGTCCTCGTCGACGTTCGCGACGTACAGGATCGGCTTCATCGTGAGCAGGTGCAAATCGTACAGGGCGTCTTTCTCGCCGTCGGTCAGCTCGAGCGTGCGGGCGCGGTGGCCGTCGTTGAGGCCCTCGAGCACCTTTTGCGCGACGGCGTGCTTCGCGGCGGCAGCCTTATCGCGACGGCCTTCCTTCTCGAGGCGCGGCATCGCCTTCTCGAGCGTGCCGATATCGGCCAGTATGAGCTCGGTCTTGATGGTTTCGACGTCGCTTACCGGGTTTACCTTGCCGTCGACGTGCACGACGTCGGGGTCGCTGAAGTAGCGCACGACCTCGCAGATCGCATCGGTCTCGCGGATGTTCGCGAGGAACTGGTTGCCCAGGCCCTCGCCGCGCGATGCGCCCGCGACCAGGCCGGCGATGTCGACGAACTCCACCGTGGCCGGCACGATTTGCGCCGGGTTGTCGATCTTCGCGAGTTCGGCCAAGCGCGCATCGGGCACGGGCACCACGCCCACGTTCGGCTCGATCGTCGCGAACGGGTAGTTCGCCGCCAAAGCGTCGTTGCTGGTCAGTGCGTTGAACAGTGTGGACTTGCCCACGTTTGGCAATCCCACGATTCCTATTGAAAGCGCCATTGCATTCTCCTAATCGTCGCTTCTGCTGCTCTATTGTATCGCGTGCGGTCGCCCGGCGTGACACTTCACGTCAGACGCGATCTGGCGCAATTCG
>JAFUBE010000316.1 GCA_017460365.1 Eggerthellaceae bacterium | reverse complement strand
GGGCGGCACTCGTGCCGCCCGCGGCGCGCCAGCGCCGAATCCTGCTTTTATTCGCAAGCGGCCTTCAGAGCCTCGACGCGATCGGTGGCTTCCCAGGTGAACTCGGGGAGCTCGCGACCGAAATGCCCGTAGTTGCTGGTCATGCGATAGATCGGGCGACGAAGCTGCAAGGCGTCGACAATCGCGGCAGGACGCAGGTCGAACACTTCGGCAACTGCGCGCTCGATCGTGTTCTCGGGCACCGTTGCGGTTCCAAACGTGTTGACGTACACCGACAACGGACGCGCCACGCCAATAGCGTAGGCGAGCTGCACTTCACAGCGGCTCGCAAGCCCTGCAGCGACGATGTTCTTCGCGACCCATCGCGCAGCGTAAGCGGCCGAACGGTCGACCTTCGTGCAGTCCTTGCCCGAAAACGCGCCGCCGCCATGACGGCCCATGCCACCGTACGTGTCGACGATGATCTTGCGCCCGGTCAGCCCCGTGTCGCCCATCGGCCCGCCCACGACAAAGCGGCCCGTCGGGTTCACGAAAACCTCGGCATCCTGCCAGGCAACCTCTTCGCCATCGAGCACCGGCGTGATCACGTGCTCGATGAGGTCGGCTTTGATCTGGTCGGCTCCCACTTCTGCCGCATGCTGCGTCGACACGAGAATCTTTTCGACCGCAACGGGCTTGTCGTCGACGTAGCGCACGGTGACCTGGGTTTTCCCATCGGGGCGCAAATAGTCGAGCGTGCCATCCTTGCGGACCTCGGTCAAGCGCTCGGCCAAGCGGTGCGCTAAGAAAATCGGCATCGGCATGAGCGTGGAAGTCTCGTCGCATGCGTAGCCGAACATCACGCCTTGGTCACCCGCCCCGATTCGGTCGTAAGCGTCGTCGGCAGCCGCTTCGCCGCGCTGGACCTCGTACGATTCATCGACGCCCATCGCAATGTCGGCGGATTGCGCGTGCATGTAATTGGAAACCGCGCAGGTTTCGGCATCGAAACCCATGTCGGAGCCGGTATAGCCGATGTCGCGCACGACGTCGCGCACGATGGTGTCGACGTCGACGTAAGCCTGCGTGCGAACCTCCCCCATCACGGTAACGATGCCGGTCGTGGTGAACGTCTCGATCGCGCAGCGCACGTCCTCCACGCGCGCGGGCAAACCGCTGCTCGGCGAAACGTAGTTCTCGGCCGCGAGCTGCGCTTCTTTTTCCAGGATGGCGTCCAAAATAGCATCGGACACCTGGTCGCACAGCTTGTCGGGATGCCCTTCTGTCACCGACTCGGATGTGAACAGGTAAGAGCGTGAATCGGTCATGGCTTTCTCCTCGTCATCGGCGGCCAGCATGACCGCGCAACAGTTGCATTAATTCGCACTATTATAGGCGAAACGTCCGAATCGGCCTCGGTTACTTGAAATGTTCTACCCGTTTCCGTTATTTGGGGAGAAACCCGAACGAAATGGCCGATGGCTGCTGTTGAGGGAATATTCTACAGCCATTGAATCTTCCACACATGTAGATTATATTACATCAGCAACTCATGATGAAAGCAGGTGCGCGTCATGACAAAACCAAACGAGCGAGCTCGAAGGACCGACAAGCGCGTACTGCGCACGCGCAAGGCCATCATAAATGCATTCGACAAACTCGTGAGCAACAGCGACGTTGAAAAGATCACGGTGAGCGCCATCGCCCGCGAAGCCGGCATCGACCGCAAGACGTTCTATTCGCACTACAACTCCATCGACGATTTGGCAAACCATAAAACCGAAGAAATCCTTGAACGCGTGATCGACGCCCTGAAACGCGAGGGCGAGGGAAAGCCGTACATCGAACGCGTGCACATCGTGCTCACCGAAGTGAACGCGATTCTCACGACCAACATCTCCGTATATGCCAACATAGCCTCGCGCATGTCGACCGACCAGGTGCTCGAACGGTTCGAGCAAGTAGGCACGACCGCGTTGTCGAATGCAGGCTTCAACCCCGACTTTGCCAGCGATTCGCAGATTCACATGTTCCTGCAATTCCACGTCGCCGGCGCGCTGTCGCTGTATGCGTCGTGGCTGCGCTCGAATCGCGCCGAGCCCATAGAAACCGTGTCGGAGGCAATCGAGTACGCTATCAGCGCCTCGTGGCGCGACAACGGCCCGTTCGCAACCGCCACGAGATAGCCAGCCGCCCCGCTTCCCGCCAGACCCGAACCGGGGCGATCC
>JAFUBE010000315.1 GCA_017460365.1 Eggerthellaceae bacterium | reverse complement strand
CCTGTTGCGATGCTTGTCGAACTCCCCCGAACGGTATACCTCTTGCGGACGCGGCCACCATCCGTAGGGCAAGCTCTTGAGCTTGCCGCCGCCGCGAAGCGGCGGTTTTCCAAGGTAGCCGCGCCAGCGGCGTCGCTGTTTTCTGGTGCGCCAGACCCCACCGCAAGTGTGACAGATCGTGTCTGACGTGAAGTGGCGCAATGGTGCGGCTTAGCGCAGTTCCATGTCGTCGACGGAACCGTCGAGCAGATCGACCATGAGCAGGCGGTTGCGGATGATGCCGGAGCGCCCGAGCACGACCTTCACGGCTTCGGCAGCTTGAATGGCCGAGATGGAATATGCCGTGAAAGGCAGGTTGCCCAGCTTCTTGTGCTGGCTGGTCCCGAAGGGCTCGCCGTATATGCTGGCAAATGAGTGGTCGCCTGGGTACACGGTGCACACCTGGCCGAACCAACCGGCTATGGCGCCGTACACGACGGGCATGCCGAGCTCTTGGCAGGCGTGGGCCATCCAGAAGCGGGCTTCCAGGTTATCGAGGCAATCCACGACGCAATCGACGCCGCCTATAAGCTCGGCGGAGTTGCCCTCTTCGAGATACGCCACATGCGTTTCGACTTCGATCGAGCTGTTCACCGCGTGAATGCGCTCGGCGGCACCGAGCGCTTTTTCGCGCCCGAGTGTTGCCTCGGTGCAGAGCAGCTGGCGGTTCAGGTTGCTTTCCTCGAAGACATCGCCGTCGATCACGCGCAGATAGCCGATTCCCACACGCGCGAGCGCCTCGATGACAAGACCTCCCAAGCCGCCGCAACCCACGACGGCGATGCGCTTTTGCTCAAGCGACGCACACTCTTCGGAAGACAGCGCCATCATGTTTCGATCGTAGCGGTTCGGATAATCCATGCTTGTTCGCCTCGTCTTTTAGTGACCAATTCGACAGTATTTGGTACAGTGTAGATGAGCCGGGGCGCTGTGGGTATTGGGAAGCGCTCCGGCTCATCCATTTCCAACACTGCGGGAGGGTCATCCCGGCTTACGTGCTGGCGTATAACAGCCGTCAAGGCTGACTATACGTAACGGTAGGTATGCATCATCTCGTTTGCGAGGTGCTTCTTGCGGCAGGCGTCGCAGACGGTCGGGATGTCGCCTTCCGCGCCCACGGCGTGGCGCTCGGCCTCGGGCGTGCCCATGAGCTCGCCGCATTCCTCGCAGAACAGCAGGTCGAAGGTGCGGTTCCAGATGGTGCGCGTCCGCTCGTCTTGCGTATACTCGATGGCGCCCGTCGGGCACACGTTGGCGCAGCTGAGGCAGCCGACGCAGAACTCAGACGGCTTGTCGTAGGGCGTGTCGACCTTCTTGTCGGTGCCACGCATGACCGTGGAGATGGCGCCCGTGCCCAAGCTGCTGCACGCTTGCACGCACAGGCCGCACAGGATGCACTTCTCGTGGTCGATGGTCACCAGGCGCTCGAAACCGTCCATGCCCATTCCCGCGTTCATGTCGGCGATGCGCTTGGCATCGGGCGCGCGGTGGGCGAGCAGCGTCAGGATGACGGCCCGCTCTTCCAGGATCTTTTCGGACTTCGTGTACACGTCGCATTCTTGCTCGACGGGGTAGACGCACGAGGTGTCGACCTTGCGGCGTCCGCGGATCTCGACCTCGACGATGCAGATGCGGCAGCAGGCGCGATGGTCTTCGAACGCGTCGGAGCGGCACAGTACCGGGATGGCTATCTGATTGCGCCGCGCCACGTCGTACAGGTACTCGCCCTTCTCGCACGTGCATTCCTTGCCGTCGATGCGGATGGTCAGCATCTCGCTCATGCGGACCTCCTTTCGGTCAGCACCGCGTTGAAGCGGCACGCCTCGCGGCAGCTGCCGCAGGCGATGCACTTCGCCGGGTCGATGACGTGCACTGCCTTGCGGTCGCCCGAAATGGCGCCGGCCGGGCACGCACGCGAGCACAGGCCGCACCCGGTGCAGGCGCCCGCCTCGATGGCGAACTGCGTGAGCTCTGCGCATACGCCGGCGGGGCACGTTTGCTCGTTGATATGCGCCTCGTATTCGTCGCGGAAGAACTTGATGGTGGTCATGACGGGGTTCGGCGCCGTACGGCCAAGCGCGCACAGCGACGCGTCCTGCATGGTGCGCCCGATACGCTCGAGCAGCTCGATGTCGCCGGGCTTGCCGCGGCCCT
>JAFUBE010000314.1 GCA_017460365.1 Eggerthellaceae bacterium | reverse complement strand
TCGTTCACGTCGAACCCGTTGCCCGAGCACACCGACTGCACGAGGAACACGTCGGACCCGCGCACGGTTTCCATATAGCGCGCGTAAATCTCGCCGTTCGCGAACTTCTCGAGCTTCACGTTGCCGAGCGCTATGCCGAGCGTTTCGGCTATCCCATCGGCAAGCGAGGGGTTCACCGAACCCGCGAACACGGCCAGTGTCTTGTGCATCTCCGTCATATCCACTCCTTGCCTCGGGCTGAACACGCCCATTGTACCAGGTGAAAAGGGGTTTGGCTTCCTTTGGAAGGGAGCTTAGCCCTCCTGCGAGAATTTCTCGCGGCGGCGCGCAGCCCAACCGGGTTTCTCGACTTGTTCGGGGCGCGTGAGCGCAAGCGCGTCTGCCGAGACGTTCTTGGCGATGACCGAGCCTGCGCCGATGACCGCGCCCGCGCCGATTTCCACAGGCGCGACCATCAGGGTGTCGCTGCCGACGAAGACGTCGTCGCCGATGACCGTAGGGCTCTTGTGCTTGCCGTCGTAGTTGCACGTGATCGAGCCGGCGCCGATGTTCACGCCTTCGCCCATCGTGGTGTCGCCGATGTAGCTGAGGTGCGGCACCTTCGAGCCGGCGCCGATCGTAGATTTCTTGATCTCGACATGCGTGCCGGCCTTCGCGCCCTCGCACAGGTGCGCTGCGGGACGTAGATATGCGCGCGGGCCGCAGGTTGCGCGGTCGTCGATCTGCGCTTCTACGGCGACGGTCTCGTCGATGCGGCAGCCGCGACCGACCTGCGTGTCGGTCAGGCGCGAGTTCGGCCCGATCACCGTATCTTCGCCGACACTCGTTTTGCCGAGCAGGTACGTCTGCGGCAGCAGCTCGACATCGCTTTCGATGCGCACGTCGGGGCCGATCCACACCTGGGCTGGATCCCACATGGTCACACCAGCGGCCATATGGGCCTCGTTGATGCGGCGCTGTGCGATGACGGCAGCTTCGGCAAGCTGGATGCGGGAATTCACGCCGAGGCACTCGCTCGCATCGGCGGCTTCGAGCGCAAGCACTTTGCGCCCGGCGTCGCGGCAAATCTCGAGGACGTCGGTAAGGTAGAACTCGCCTTGAGCGTTATCGCTTCCCACCTTCGCGAGCGCATCGAACAACGCACGGGCATCGAAGCAGTAGAACCCGGAGTTGCATTCGATGACGGCGGCTTCTTCGGGCGTTGCGTCTTTCTGCTCGACAATGCGGGCGACCTGCCCGTCTTCGCCACGGATGATGCGGCCGTAGCCGAACGGGTCGTCAGGCTGCATCGTGAGAACGACGACCGCAGCGCCTTCGCGTTCGCGCAGGTCGGAGAGTTCGCGCATCGTGTTCGCCGTGATGAGCGGGCAATCGCCCGACAGCACGAGCACAGACCCGTCGAAATCGGCGAGCGCTTCTGCACACGAGAGGACCGCATCGGCTGTTCCGCGCTGCTCAGCCTGCACGACGATGCGCGACTTGCCCTCGACGAGCGGCTCGACCTGTTCGCGCGCATGGCCGACCACGGTCACGAGTTCTTCCACGCCCGCCTCGAGCGCCGCATCTATCACCCAATTCACCAGCGGTTTTCCGAGGATTTCATGTGCCACTTTCGGTCGCTTCGACTTCATGCGCGTGCCCGCGCCAGCCGCAAGCACAACTGCAGCAGTGCTCATGGGACATCTCCCTTCCATTTCAAGAGTAACTCCGTGAGTATACCAAGCGCCCTAGCGCGAAATCGCAAAGCAACCCATTATCCACGACTCGCGGGTGCGCCTGCTCCCCTGCCGGACCCGAAACGCCCCACTTGCCGCCAGGCCCGAAACGGGGCAGCCCCGCGGGAAACTACCCCACTTACTGCCAGACCCAAAGTGGGGTAGTTTCGCGGATTGCGCTTCTTCCGAAGCGCACAT
>JAFUBE010000313.1 GCA_017460365.1 Eggerthellaceae bacterium | reverse complement strand
CGGCGCGTCAGCGCCGAACCGCGCACGCGGACGCGCCAGGACGCGCCTGACGTGAAGGGACGCGCTCGTGAGGCGGGCGGAGTGGCGAGATTGTCTGGTTTGAGGCGCGCTGATTCTGCGGTCCGGGTAATGGGGTAGACTCGAACACATGGAAAGGATCGTTACCAAAGAAGAAGTGGCGGCAACGCTGCGACGTGCGCTGCCGCAGCTGGCGTTCGAATTGCCGGACGACATCCGCCTGGCGCTCGAGGCGGCGCGTGCGCGCGAGGAAAGCCCGCGGGCATCCGAAGCGTTACGTCTGCTCGTGGAAAACGCCCGGATCGCTGGCGAGGATCGGGTTGCGATTTGCCAAGACACGGGAAGCGTGTGGGTTTGCCTCGAGATCGGCCCCGACGTGGCGGTGACAGGAGACGTGCTCGATGGCGTGAACGCGGCGGTCGCCGAAGCGTACACGGCGTGCAACCTGCGCAAATCGCTCGTCCGAAACGCTGTGTTCGACCGCACGAACACAGCCGACAACACCCCGGCGTTCGCCGAAATCCACACGAGCGCCCAGCCTGGCGCCCGGTTGCACGTGATGTGCAAGGGCGGCGGTTCCGACAACGCGAGCCGTGTGGTCATGCTCGCTCCTTCCGCCGGCCGAGAAGGAGTTGTCGATGCCGTGGTCGCCTGCGTGCGCGAGAAAGCCGCCAACGCCTGTCCGCCGCTGCTCATCGGCGTCGGTGTGGGTGCGACGTTCGACAAGGTCGCCGGGCTCGCGAAGATGGCGCTCATGCGTCCCGTGGGCTCGCCGGCGCCCGACGAGCGCACCGCCGCATTCGAAAGCGAGCTGCTTGCCGCCGTGAACGCGACCGGCATCGGCGCAGCTGCGCTCGGGGGTGCGACGACCGCGCTGGCCGTGCACGTGAACACCGCGCCGTGCCATATCGCGGCGTTGCCGCTGGCCATCAACATGGGGTGCTCGGCCATGAGGAGGGGTACGTATGAGCTCTGACGCCATCCGCCTCGAATTGCCGCTCGACCGAGCGCGTCTCGCCGAGCTCCATGCAGGCGATGCCTGCAAGCTCACCGGCCCCTTGTACACGCTGCGCGACGCCGGCCACATCCGGCTGCTCGACGAGCTCGATCGCGCGCATGAGCCCCGATCCGTTTTGCAAGAATACGGGCTTGAAGGACAGACGATATTCTATGCGGGCCCGACGCCGCCGGCGGCGGGCCGTCCATTCGGGGCGATCGGCCCCACGACATCCTCGCGCATGGATTTCGCGGCGCCTCGCTTGTACGACTTGGGGATCGTTGCAACAGTCGGCAAGGGCGTGCGCTCGCAGGCGGTGAAAGACGCTTGCGTGCGCAACGGGAGCATGTACTTCGTAACGGTGGGGGGCGCTGCTGCTTATCTTGCGAAGTGTGTCACGGCTAGCGAAACTTTGGCCTATGATGATTTGGGAACGGAGGCCCTGCGGCGCATCGAAGTCGCCGATTTCCCCGTATTCGCGGGCATCGACGTGCAGGGCAACGACATATACGACATGGTGTAGCGAATGCAGCCTAAAGAAGGTCTGTTCATAACGTTCGAAGGCGGCGACGGAGCCGGCAAATCGACGCATCTCCAGCTCGTGGCAATCGCATTGCGCGACCGCGGCGAGGAAGTGGTGTGCTTGCGCGAGCCCGGCGGTACGATCATAGGCGAACAGCTTCGCCAGGTCGTACTCGATCCGGGCAATTACGTCATGACCGACGAGTGCGAGCTGCTTATCTACGAGGCGGCCCGCGCTCAGCTCGTCTCCCAGGTCATCAAGCCGGCCCTCGCCCGCGGGGCCACGGTGCTCTGCGATCGGTTCGCCGATTCAACGGTGGCGTATCAATCGTTCGGGCGAGGAATCGACCGCTCGTTCGTCGAGCGGGCGAGCGCGTTCGCATGCCAGGGCGTTCTTCCCGACCGCACCGTTCTCATGATGACCGGCGGCGATGCGGAAGTCGGGCTCGACCGAGCGACCCAGCACAAACACGCCGACCGCCTGGAAATGGCCGGCAACGAGTTCCACGAGCGGGTGAACGCCGGCTTCATGCGCCTCGCGCAAGAGGACGGCGACCGCATCAGGCTCGTCGTATCCGAAGGCTCTAAAGAATCCACGGCGCGCAAGGTGTTTTCCGAGCTTTCAGACCTGTTCGCTTGGATGGGCGACGAGTCCGTATGCACCGATGCGTACTTCGAAGCGCTCGTGGAGAAGCGCGATACGGTGAGGCGAATCTAGCTCATGTCCGATGTATTCGATCATATTTACGGACAGCCGCGCGTGCGCGAGTTTTTGCGCGCGAGCGTGGGGGGAGGGCGCGTCACTCACGCCTACCTGTTCACGGGGCCTGCAGGCTCGAACAAGACTTCTGCGGCGTACGCGCTCGCGGCGGCGCTCATCTGCTCTAACGGCGGTTGCGACGCATGCGACGAGTGCAAGAAGATCGGCCGCCACAAGCACCCCGACGTGCGCTATTTCGCGCCGGAAGGGGCGGGCGGCTACCTTGTCGAGCAGGTGCGCGACATCGTGGCCGACACGGCCCTTGCGCCCATCCAAGCCGACAAGAAGGTCTACATCCTCGACAGGGTCGATTTGCTCGGAACTTCTGCGGCGAACGCGTTTCTGAAGACGCTCGAAGAGCCTCCCGACGACGTGGTGCTCATCTTGCTCGGGCGCACGCGGGAAAGCGTGCTTCCCACGATCGTGTCGCGTTGCTCGGTGGTCCCGTTCCGCCATATTCCTGCGAGCGAAGCGGCCGCCATTCTGGCCCAGCGCACCGGCGCTGCGCCCGAGCTGGCGAAAATCGCCATCGAAGCGTGCGGCGGCTCCGTGACGCGCGGAGCCGAGTTCCTCAAGTCGAACGAACGGCTGGCGTTCCGCACGCGCGTGATCGAGTGTTTGGCGAGACTCGGCAACAGCGACATGTGGGACACGCTCACCGAGGCGAGCGAGCTCGTGGTGCTTGCGAAAGCGCCGCTCGATTCGGTGCGCGCTGCGCATGAGGCCGAGCTTGCGGCCAACGCCGATTTCCTCGACAAATCGGCGATTCGGCAGATCGAGAAGCGCAACAAGCGGGAATTGTCCGCGAGAAGCCTGCAGCTCGTGAAGCAGATCCTCGCGATCATGGCGTCGTTTCTGCGCGATGTGCTCGCCGTGTGCGCGCAGACGCCCGAGCTGGTCATAAACTACGACGTGCGCACCAGCATCGACGATGTGGCCGCGCGTACCGACGAGGCGCGCGTCGCGCGTGCGCTGGCGGCCATCCGCACGTGCGATGAGGCCATCTCGTATAATGTATCACCCGAGACGTGCTTAGATGCACTTTTGTTTGAGATTGGAGAGGCTCTGTATGGTTCGCATAGCCCCCGTTAGATTGTCGTTCAACCCGAAAACGCTCTGGTTCGATTCGGTCGGACTCGATTTGAGCATCGGCGATGCCGTCGTGGTGTCGACGGCTCGCGGTCATGAATTCGGCCATGTCGCCCAGGCGCTTTTCGATATGCAATACGAAGAGACGAAAAAGCTCAGGTCGCCGCTCAAGTCGGTGGTGCGCCTGGCCACCCCCGAAGACGTCGCGCATGCCGACGAGCTCGCCGAGCTCTCCATGCAAGCGCTGCCCATCTTCAAGCAGATGGCGAACACGTATGCGCCCGACATGCACCCCGTCGCAGTAGAGTACCTGTTCGGGGGCGAAAAGGCGGTGTTCTACTTCGACTCTGAAGAACGAGTCGATTTCCGCGATCTCGTGAGAAAGCTCGCGGCCGAGTTCCAAGTGCGCGTCGACATGAAGCAGATCGGTGTGCGCGACGGCGCGCGCATGGTGGGTGGAATCGGCCATTGCGGGCAGGAGCTGTGCTGCGCGCGACTTGGCGGCGACTTCAATCCGGTGTCGATCCGCATGGCCAAAGAGCAGGACCTTTCGCTCAATCCGCAAAAGATTTCCGGACTGTGCGGGCGGCTCATGTGCTGTTTGCGCTACGAGTTCGACGCATACAAGGACTTCCACGGTCGCGCGCCGAAGAAGAACGCGCGCATCGACACGCCCGATGGCGAAGGCAAGGTCGTCGACATGGACGTGCCCCGCGAGGTCATCTCCATCAAGGTCGGCGACGAGAAGCCGGTTAAGGTGCCGCTTGCCGACATGGATGAACCGGCCGAGGGCAAGCGCCCGACTTCCGTGGGCGAGGAAGCCTGGGAGCGCGCGAACTCGCCTGTCACGGCGGTGGCGGTGGAATCTCTCAACCTCTTCACGAGCCAGTTTTCCGGCGAAGACAAACTTGCCGAACCTGGCAAGGTGTCGCGCATGCCGAAGGATTCGTCGTCGAAGTCGCGTCGGCGCAGGCGTTCGGGCTCGGGCCGTTCAGGCGATGGGGAGGCCGCGAAGAGCCAGGAGACGACGCAGCGCAAGCAGCGCAGGCGCCGTTCGACCACGGTTTCTTCGGATGGCAGCACCAAGGTCACGGAGAGCAAAAAAGACGACGGGCAGAAGAAGCCGTCTTCGTCTCGCCGTCGCCGCAGGCGCGGCGGAGCGGGCAACAGGTCCGAGCAGCAGAGCCAGCAGCAACAGCAGCAACAGCAGCAGAAGAGTTCGCAGGTCGGCCGCAACTCGTCCGCGTTACGGGCCAACCGTTCAGACCAAGGGGATGGCAAAGGCGACGCCCAGGCCAAAGGCTCCGGCTCTGGGCAGAGGCGCCGCCGGCGCCGTTCCCACAAGACGGGCACGACCGGTGAGCAGTAGATTCGCATAGGCGGCCTTGAACTCGTCCGTCGGATTCGAGCAGGCGGCCGATTGCAAGACCGCCCCAACAAGCAAGGACGGAACCATGAACATCGATTACGCAGCGCTGACCGACCTCTACCAGATAACGATGGCCCAGGGCTATTTCGATCATGGGATGGGCGATACCCAGGCGTGCTTCCACATGTACTTCCGCAGCTATCCGTTCAAGGGCGGTTACGCGGTCGCAAGCGGGATCGACCAGCTCGCCGAGCTCGTCGAAGGCTATGGCTTCACGTCTGAAGACATCGACTACCTGGCCAAACTCGATGCGCCAGGGGGCGGGCGGCTGTTCAGCGACGAGTTCCTCGATTATCTGGGCGCGTTCAAGCTCAGCGTGGACATCGACGCGGTGCCGGAGGGCACGATCGTGTTCCCGAACGAGCCGCTCGTGTGCGTGACCGGGCCTATCCTGGAATGCCAGCTGATCGAAACGCCGCTTTTGAACTGCGTGAACTTCGAGACGCTCATCGCGAGCAAGGCGGCACGCGTCTGCCAGGCGGCCGGCGCCCCCGTCGCCGAGTTCGGGCTCCGTCGCGCCCAGGGCGCGGCGGGCGGTATATGGGCCTCGCGCGCGGCGGTCGTGGGCGGTTGCTCATCGACCTCCAACGTGCTTGCGGGGCGCATGTTCGACATCCCCGTCTCGGGCACGCATGCGCACTCGTGGGTCATGTCGTTTCCCGACGAACTCACTGCGTTCCGCGCTTATGCCGAGTCGTTCCCGAACAACTGCGTGCTGCTCGTCGACACCTACGATGTCGAGCAGGGCGTGAGAAACGCGATCACGGTCGGGCTCGAGATGCGCGAGCGCGGCGAGCGCCTCATGGG
>JAFUBE010000312.1 GCA_017460365.1 Eggerthellaceae bacterium | reverse complement strand
CCGCCGGGGTCCTCGAGCACGTGCAGCGAGTACTGGTAGGGGACCTGCTGCCATGGCCCGCAGCCGTCGAAGCGCGGAACGGCCTCGCAAAGCGTCTCGAAGTCGAGGAAGCACAGCGGGAAGCGCAGATCGCCGAGGAAGGCGCGCACGGCCCCGGGGTCGGCGATTGCCTCGCGACCCTCCACCTCGCACGCCACCTGGACCGCCTGTCGGCGGGTAAGCGCGACGCCCGATTCGGCTACGTTCCCCATCGCGACGACGCCCCTCCCGTAAGCCAGGCGAGACGCGACGTTACCCCTCATCCCGCTGATGTCGAAGACGCTCGGGCTCGGGAACGTGCGCTTGCACCACGCCCGGTAGCCGCATGGGTAGGGGTTGTCGCAACGCCGCCCTATCCGCTCGCCAGGTTCCGCGTCGCCGCCGGCCTCCCGGGCGATGCGTTCGAGATTCGCCGGCACCGATGCCGCCAGGCGCCGCGCCTCCTGCGTGACGTCCTCCACGACGAACAGCCCGCGCAGGTCGATCTCGCCCGCGCGACGATACCCAGGGTTCAGGTGCATCAGCCCGACGCCCTTGACCTTAAGCCCGCACCCCTCGACCACGTGAAGCTGGTAGGACGCGCCGTCGAGGTGGAATCGCTTCACGGAGTTCGAGGCCTTCACCGAGACGACGCGCACGCCATCGCCCTCCGCCAGCAAGACGTCGACCATGCAGAAGAGGCCATCGCGGATGAACGTCGCCCCGCAGATGGCGGGAGCGCCCGCGTCCAGCAGCTCCCGCGTACGCTCCGCCATGCCCTCGAAGTCGCCCGAATCGAATGGCACCTCGGCGCATTCGCCGTAGTAGCCCCTCGCCAGCTCGCGCACTGCGGCACCCTCCCCTATCAGCCTTTCGCGTCGCACCGAAGAGTCGAACTGCTCGGGCATGCGGCGGTTCATCCAGAGGATCTTCGGGCACCGCAGCCCCGCGACGTACCTCGACTTCGAAAAGCGCATGCTTGCCCTCGGACTAGTCTGGAAACGGCTCGAACATGGAGCCAACCCAGCTTGTAAAGTAGCCGTAGAACGAATCCGCATCCGTGACGCGGGGATCGTTGAGGGCCTCGTTCCAGGCCTGCTGATCCTTCATCATCTCGGGCACGAGCTCGGAGAGCTTGTACGTGCCCGTCCCCCGCCGCGTCCCAACGTTGTGCACGTCGTCGTTTACGTGCGCCGCCCAATCGAACATGACCGGTCTCCTTCCAACGTTTTGCTTCGATCGAGCCCCATGGTAGCCTTTGCAGACGCTGCATTCGGGTCCATAAAAGGGCCAGGTTCTCAAAGAATGTCGGGCAAGACTCAGGCGAACAGGTCTTCTGCGGTGACGACCGCCAGGAAGGCGTTGGAGTATGCGTTGCGCTTGAGCCCGTATGTCGTGACGAGCACCGGGTGGATGGCGCTCTTAGACTTCGTCACCACCTGAAAGTCGCGAACCTTGTTCCTCAAGTTCCTATCGGCGGCTTTCGTGAGAACGTATTCGTCAGTGGAGAACTTCATCTCGCAGACATTGATGACCTGATCTCTCCGCGCGATCAAGAGGTCGATCTGGCTGCCTTCGACGCCCAGGTCGTCGTCGCGCTTGCAAGCCCAGGAGTTCACGCTCGTCTGCACGCCGGATATCCCGAGTGCCGCCTTGATCTGTGGGACGTGCTCGAGGCACACACGCTCGAAGGCGAGGCCGCACCAGGCGTTCCTGGCTGGCGTGTTCAGCAGGTTCGACCAGCGGTGCTCGTCATAGTCCGCGTCGGTCAGGAATTTGCGGTGGAACAGCGTGAAGTTGTCGATGAGCTGGTAAAGGCTGTCCCGACTCTTCTTGCCGTACGCGCGATACTTCCGGATGAACCCACAGCTTTCGAGTTCTTCGAGGCGCTTTGTGAGCGTCCCCGAGCTGGTTGCGCCCATTGCTGCTGCGATCTCTTCGCGCAGCATTCCAGATTTCCTCCCGCTTAGCGCCTCGATTATCTGGACGTAATCGCGGGGGTGCTTGAACAGAGACGAGAAGAGGTAATCGTATTCTCGGGCCAGCGGCGCGTCCTCTGAGAAGAACAAGGCGTCTATGTTCTGCGAGAGGCTCATATTCCTTCGCATGAGATTCCAGTAATAC
Organism: Eggerthellaceae bacterium; assembly: GCA_017460365.1. GTDB lineage: Bacteria > Actinomycetota > Coriobacteriia > Coriobacteriales > Eggerthellaceae > UBA9715. The sequence goes on along the minus strand of JAFUBE010000312.1, from coordinate 7,878 downwards.
GGCACGCCTCCCATCACCATGTAACACTCGAGGATCTGATGACGGTTCATCTCCATGCCATTAGCCTTCGCTAGCGCCTCGCACTCGCGCAACGTGAACGGTTTCAGATGCACCTGCCTGGTCAGGCGGTTGTAGAGGCCGCCCTTGTTATGCACCACCTTGTCGAGCATCCACGAGGTAGCGGAGGCGCACACAACGAGGACGACGTCTTTGCGCGCCGACGCCCAGCCGTTCCAAAACCACTCGAGCGCCGAGACAAACCCGCTCTTCGGGGTGTCCATCCACGAGAGCTCGTCGATGAAGACGATCTTCTTGCCGTGCCGCGACCTCTTGACGACGTCTTTTAAGAGGTCGAATGCCTCGAGCCAACTCGACGGCTTGCCGAACTTGCCGAGCCCCGACTCGCTCATCGAGGAACCGAAGGCGTAGAGTTGTTCGGCCTTGTTGCCACTCGCCATGCCGGAGTGCTGGAACGTGAACGAGTCGCCGAACGCCTCCCGTATAAGCGAGGTTTTCCCGACCCGCCTCCTCCCGTACACGGCTATGAACTGGGGACCGTCGGATGCCGCGGCTTCTCTCAGGAGCTCGAGTTCTTTCTCCCTCGCGACGAACATTGTACGCTCCTAACGCTCGATAATTGCCCATAACCATCTGAAGAAACGACTTGTGGGTAATTATGACATGCGCACGCCTGTTGTGGGAGAAGCCTTCTGTTTCTGAATGATTGGGCAATAAATCCCCATATGTTCAACATTTCGATATATATGGGTGATTATCTTTGGCTCGTGCGAAGCGCGCCTCCAGCGTGAAGCGCCTGCCGCAGCGGGCGAAGCTGCGCTTCCCGTACGCGGAGATGGGCGAGATGATATACGACGGGCGCGGCATCGACGGCGTGCTCATCCGCGAGGCGAGCACATGCCAGTTCATGGAGACCGCGCGCAACGTCGTCATAGAGGGATGCACGGGCACGGGAAAGAGCTTTCTGGCATGCTGCCTCGCGAAGCAGGCGTGCAAGAAGCGCAAGAGCGCACACTACGTACGCCTTCCCGACCTGCTCATGGAGCGCGACGAGCTGGCTGCCACCGAGCGCTCGAACGCGAAGATACTCAAGAAGTACGCCCGCTACGAGATCCTGCTATTGGACGAGTGGCTCACCGAGGACGTCGACGACATCGACATCAGCTTCCTGTTCGAGCTGGTGGAGCGCCGCTACGCAGCGAAGTCAACTGTGCTATGCACCCAGTACACGCCGGCCGAGTGGCACGGCCGCCTCGGCGGCGGCGTACAGGCAGACGCCCTGGTCGATCGATTGGTCAACGGAGCCGTCCGCATAGACCTCGGCGACGTCAACGTACGCAAGCTTCTCTCCGAACGCAAGTAGCGATACGGAGACTGCGAAACAGGTGATACGCAAACGGCGTGAGACCGCTACGCAAACAGCGAAACAGGCGATGCTCACGCTGCGAAATAATCACTGCTGATCCTTCATCATCTCGGGCACGAGCTCGGAGAGCTTGTACGTGCCCGTCCCCCGCCGCGTCGCACCGTTATGCACATCGTCGTTTACGTGCGCCGCCCAATCGAACATGACCGGTCTCCTTCCAACGTTCCTCTTCGATCCAGCCCCATGGTAGCCTTTGCGGAAGCCTCATGCGGGTCCATAAACGGACCAGGTTCTTACAGTTGGCTCACCCCTGCAGCATTGGGCGGCATGGCCGTCTCGTCGGCCACCTGATCCTCGGCCCGACGATCGTTATGCCGTCGAGCTTGCGCACTTTCTCGACAAACTCGGCGGCAGCTTCCGACAGGGCGGCGTCGTCCCTGGTCATCTCCCCGTCGGGGAAGAGGAGCTTTGTCAGGAAAGTGTACTTTAGGAAAGTGAACTTACCTAAAGTGAGTTATCCTATGTAATGGAAGGACTGATGGGCGCGAGGCAAAGAGGTGTGCATGTTCATAGGGCGCGAGCGAGAACTGGGTGTTTTGCATCGGCTCTACAAGACGGGCTCTTTTCAGCTCCCCGTCATTTACGGGCGCAGGCGCGTTGGCAAGACTGCCCTCATCGAGCAGTTTGTGCGCGACTTGCCTTGCGTGTTCTTCACCGCAGTCGAGAGCGACGCGCGCATCAATCTGCGTAACCTGAGCAAGGAGCTGTACACTTTTGACCATCCGGGCAGAAACCCGGAGGCAGCCCCGGTCTTCCCCGATTTTTACGCCGCGTTCGAGGCTGCGTTTGACCTCGCGAGGGACAGGCGGGTCGTCTTCGTCGTAGACGAGTTCCCCTACCTCGCGAAGGCCGACCCCGGCGTGCCCTCGTACCTGCAGGCGCTCGTGGATCGCAACAAGGACTCCTCGAAGCTGTTCCTCGTGCTTTGCGGCTCGTCCATGTCGTTCATGAGGGAGCAGGTCCTCGACGACAAGAGCCCCCTGTACGGCCGGCGCACGGCGCAGATGGAGCTCAGGCCCTTCGACTTCTTCGAGAGCCTGCCCTTCCTTACGGGGATGAGCACGCAGGAGGCGGCGCAGGTATACGCGATGGTCGGGGGGATTCCCCTTTACCTGCTGCAGTTCGATGGCGGCGCTAGCCTTGGCGACAACATTTGCGCGACGTTTCTCGACCCGAGCTCGATCCTTTACGAGGAGCCCTCGAACCTCTTGAAGCAGGAGGTCCAGAAGGCGTCCCAGTACAACGCGATCCTGTCGGCCATAGCCGGAGGCGCCTCGCAGAACAACGAAATCGCAACAGCCGTGGGCCTCACGTCGACCGAGATCACCTACTACCTGAAGGAGCTGCAGCGGCTCGGCATCGTCAAGCGGATACAGCCTGCGGTGAAAAGCGGGAGGCGGGCGGTCTACTGCGTATCGGATAACCTGTTCCGTTTCTGGTACCGGTTCGTCATGCCCAACCGACCGACCATCGAGCGGGGGATAACGACCCGTGCGGTAGAGGCGGTGGAGGCGCACATGGCGGAGTATATGGGGCCCGTGTTCGAAGAAATATGCAGGCAGTGGTTCTGGCGGCAATTCGCGGACGGCGCTCTTGACTTCGAGTTCGACGACGTCGGCAGTTGGTGGGGCAGCGACCCCCGTACGCGCAAGGAAGCGGAAATCGACATCGTTTGCGTAAACTCGAACTCGACAGTCGCCCTGGGAGAGTGCAAATGGCGCGCGGAGGCATTCCCTAAAGACGAGCTGGAAAAGTTCATGGACCGGGCGGCCCTGGTGAACGCGGCGGCGGGAGTCAGGTACTACGCGTTTTCGCGCTCCGGGTTCACGACCGGCTGTTCCGACTTGGCGCGGGACATCGCCGCAATCCGCCTCGTCAGCTTAGACGACATGGTGTAAGCGGTACGACGATTTCAGCTTTTCCTGTCCGTCGACGTTCTGGATCTCGTCGAAGAAGAAGTATCCAGTCCCCAGAGGAGAAAAAGCGCTTGGCATTTGCAGCTCGGATCGAATGGCACCTCGGAGCATTCGCCGTAGTAGCCCCTCGCCAGCTCGCGCACTGCGGCACCCTCCCCTATCAGCCTTTCGCGTCGCACCGAAGCGTTGAACTGCTCGGGCATGTGGCGGTTCATCCAGAGGATCTTCGGGCACCGCAGCCCCGCAACTGCTTATTACGTCGATTTTGCTACGCCGTTCCACGTGCCGCTGCTACACCGTTCCGCGGTTGGCTGATACGCGCCAATGCGGCAACCGCTAGACCAACGAGGGGCGCGCGAGCGCCCCTCTTGACATGGTCTGCCTGCGACGGATTTAGCCGATGCGCTTGCGCATGGACTCATCGCCCTCGATGTGGATTATATCCGAGCGATAAACGATGCGCTCAATAACCGCATCGGCTATTGCGCCCTCGCCGAGCTTGGCATGCCAGCCGGCTGGCGAGAACTGCGAGCATATCAGCAGGGAGCCTGTGCGCAGCCTGCCCTCGACGATCTCGAGGAGCTCTCGCGCGCCCTTCCCGCCGACCTTCTCCAAGAGCCAGTCATCCAATATCAGAAGATCGCACTTGAGGTAGCGCTTCTTCATCTTGAGCCATTCCTCGTCTTTCTCCACCGTCAGCTCGTCGAGCATCTCGGGGAGCCGCACGTACCGCACGGAGAAGAAGGCGTTGCATGCGGCGACCCCGAGCGCGCTCGCGATCCAGCTTTTGCCCGCGCCCGACGCCCCGGTCAGCAGAACGTTCCTGTGGTTGCGTATCCATTCGCAGTTCGAGAGTTCCGCAATCTTCACCTTGTCCAGCTTGCGGTCGGGGTCGTAATGGACGTCTGCGACGTTCGCCTCGGGCTCGGGGAAGCCCGCCTGCCGGAGCAGCCGCGTGCGCTTGTTCACGCGCCGCGCGTCCCATTCCGCGTCGACTATCATGGCGACCCTCTCGTCGAAGGTCATGTCGGCGGCGCCTGGCATCTCCTCTAGGTCGCGGTACGCCTGCGCCATCACCGATAGGCGCATGCTGTAGAGTTTGTCCATGGTTGACTGGCTGGCTGGCATTATTCATCGTCTCCTTCAGCATCTTCTTGATCCAGGTTCTGGTAGTAGCCGCTTCCCCTCAGGTACGCGCCGTCGTCGGGGTCCTCCGGGACGGATTCCGCCATCTTCGAGGCGATCGACTTGACGGTCTTGTAACTCGGGCGCGGCGAGCACGAAAGCGCCTTCGCGCAGGCTTGCTCGAGCATCTCCTTGCCGTGCTTCTTGGCGAGGGCGAGCGCGCCGCGGCAGGAGCGGTAGGACTGCTGCTCGATCTTGCGGGACTTGAGGATTCCGTCGACCACGGCCTCGCACGACGGGCCGATTTCCCCCGCCCACCTGCGGAAGCGGTTCCCGTCCCATTCGACGAAGTCGCGGTGCGAGTCGGGCATGTGCCCCGGGTTCGTGGAGTAGGAGCCCTTGGGGCCGCGCAGGCGTCCGTGCATCGCGATGCGCTCGCCGTCGCAGACGACCCACACCGCCGATTTCGTGGCGCAGATCTCGACCTCGCGCTTGACGTAGCTGAACGGAACCGAGTACCAGGACCCGTCGAAGGCGACGTGGTAGTTAAAATTCACGGTGGCGGTCTTGCGTGTCACCATCTCGTAGGGCTTGCCCGGCAGCGGGACGAGGAGCGGCTTCTCTTGGCGGATGAAGACCTCGTCCCTGCTGCCCTCGCGCTTCTGGAAGGGGCGCGCGTTGATCTCGCGCACCTTCTCCATCAGCGCCTCGTTGAGCTGCGCGAGCGACGTGAAGATGAGGTCGCGAAGCGGCGCCATCGCGCGCTGCTCTATGACCCGGACGCCCATCTCGATCGCCCCCTTGTCGCGCGGCCTCCTCGGCCGCGCGGGGACGATGGCGCAGCCGTAGTACTCGGCCATGCGCCGGTACTGTTCGTTGACGACGAGCTCCTCCACCGTGTTCTTGACCACGCCCTGCTTGAGGTTGTCGGGCACGATTATCGGCACGCTGCCGCCGTAGAAGGAGAACGCGTGCACGTGGGCCTCGACCCAGGATTCCTCCTTCATGTCGTAAAAGCCCTCGGCGTAGAGCTCGCCCGAGTAGGGCAGGCAGGCCGCGAACACGTACACCTTCAGCAGCTCGCCCGTGTCCAGGTCCAGGACGCCCATGGTGTCCCCGACGTAATCGACTTGCATCTCCTGTGCCGGCTTGCGCTCGATGTGCATGGCGGCCTTGTTCGCCATGGCCCATTTCCTGTGCCTCTGGCAGAACGCCGAGTACATGTAGGGCTCCTTGCCCGACGCCAGCGCGGCGTCGCAGTACTCCGACCACAGCACCATGAGCGTAACGCCCGGGCGCTCCATCTCCCTGTCGACCCGCTCGTGGTCGATCTCGGCCTTCGATGCGTCGGACTTGGGCTCCCTCGGGTAGATGACCGCGCGCATCGCCGCGTCGTTCATCTCCTCCGGCAGCGGCCACTCCAGCCCGCGCGCCTTCGCCCTGTCGACGACGGTGACGACCGTCGCCGTTGAACACCCGCACGAGAACGCGATGTTCCTGATGCTTATCCCCATGGCCCTCTGCCTGAGGATCTCCCTGTACTTGACCATTTCCTTCTCCTTTTCTCTCGATGGCCAAGGGCGCCCTTCGCGCCCATCGAGATTTTGCTGGAAAAGGAAGCGCCCCTTGCGGGGCGCGTGTCAATTCTTCTCGTTGTGGCGTATCAGTCAACCGTGGAACGCTGTAGCAGCGATGTTTGGAATGGCGTAGCAAAAGCGGTGAAATAGTCAGCAACGTACCTCGATTTCGAAAAGCGCATGGCCTTGCTCCCTTGCCTTGCCTCGGCTTAGACGATTGCAGATGTATCTAGACACGTGCCCGATTGTCTCGGCGTCCTGGTCGAGCACCGTCCACCCTTACCGAGAGGTCGAACAAGAATCTCCATCAAACGACCGTCGTGCGACAAGCTTCGGCCCCTCCCTACGGTAAGCACATCATAGGGGTGCACCCATAGTTACATGGGCCATTAATTGCCCAACATTGGCTGCAAACCATACGGCAAGCTGAATCAATCCTACAGAGGTACGGCGTTCTCTTAACGGGTATCCGCGCACATTTTCTTCAACGAGTCAAATGCCTTGCCGAGTAGCACGTCGGTCATCGCGCTCTGATGGGAGACGATCTGTTTTTTGCCCCATCCCTTTTCTTCTTCGCAAATCTTCAGCATGATTCGAAACTTCAGCGAATTGATGGAAACGGCATCCCGCTTCTGGTACTGAGCGTAACGATCCCTTTTCGCAGATGGAGGCAGATCGGAAGCAGAGCTGTTGGCGTCGGGGCTTATCATGGCAAAATTGCCGAAACGATTGATCATCGCTTCGTCCATCGGCGCTTCTGTCTCCTGGTTTCGAGTTTGCGCGTCGAGCCGCTGCTCCGATTGCGAAAAGAAATGCTCAAGACTCGAGCGAGTCGCCGAGAAGTAGAAGCTTTTGAAGGGGGCGAGGCCAAAGTCACCACATCCAAGTTGCGAGAAGAAAGCGCTGTTGTCCTTTTTGTCCTCGCCTTCCTTCGATCGAGCAAAGTCGTAGTACAGCTCCCATAGCAGGTAGTCCAGGTAGTTGAACACGAACAGCGGAATCCTCGTTACCTCTTTGGTCCCATCACCCAGACGCATTTCCATCACGGTCAAAGCATCCGTGCTTTGCGGAGGGTCGGATGCCAGCCATCCGCCCCCTTCACGGCATATCGCATCGCCGTCACCCAAGACAGCCAGATCGAAGCTACCAGGCAGAGGCGCGTTATTCTTCTCGTTGACGCGCTCATTTTCGTTACCGCCCGATTTCCAGAAATAGACCCCGAACAAGAACCGCCTCGCCCGGCGCGAGAGGAACGCATAGTAGCTCGGACCGTCCACACCGCCGTATTCAGTTAAGAACAGAAGACAATACAGCACGTAGTTCTTGCGCTGGTGAGGAGAGTACGAAACCTCGAACATCGAGAGCAGGTGTCGGCATTTTCGCCGCCACTCCTCATCTTCGAAAAGACTGACCGCAGCAGGCTCTTTTTCGTCATCGGCTCTCCTCCAACGCTCCAGCTCCCAGGGGCTGTTATCCGGCTTCCCATCCCCGTTATCGCGATGCACGATGTAGTTATCCAAGTAGAAACGGCATTTCAACAGGTTGAAGGCGAATTCTTTCACGAATTCCGCCTTTTCGCGCTTCGTGCCCGGTAAGCTGTTTAATACGGAGTCGAACTGGCGTTTAAGCTCCTTGTCATCGAGGATGATCATCATGCGCTCTTCCTTGTTTTCTCGATCATCTAGAGTGATTGACGCGAAATCAAACATGCCTTTTCGTATACAAGTGAGCTTGAGGACGATGAGCAAAAAATTGGGGAAGTCGATAATCGGGTCAAACTGCTCTCGCGAATCATCCTCGTCGGGAATCCCGCCTT
>JAFUBE010000311.1 GCA_017460365.1 Eggerthellaceae bacterium | reverse complement strand
TAAAGCAGTTCGAGGTGACGTATCTGAAGGTATGAAAATGACGATTTCAGCAAGCAAATACGTAGAGCCCTGGTCTCGCACCGATAGAGATATCCGAGCGCGTGCGCCTTTTGCCAGGGGCATTCAGGCATGCTACAATTCGTATCAGACGCCGCCCCCGCGGGGGTTAGGAAGTTGGGACCGGCAAGCCGGAGCGTTCTCCGGCCCCGGTCCCGGCGCTTCTTTAGGGCTTCACGTTATACACCGTAACGGAGCCCCTGATTTTCTCCCAGCTGTGTTCCCAATCTTGCGTTCATTGCCTTTCAACGATTTAACGCTATTCAGAGCTCAAACAATACCTATAATTGGTAATGTACGATTGCCAATTATAGTAATACTGGCTATTTGAAATTACATGTTGGAGTCTCATGAATACGATTATCGCTGAAAACCTGGCGGGCTTTACACTGGATGACTATCGACCCATTGTGAAGCGTAGCTTAGACCTGGGAAGCCCGCTCGCCCCCAGGCGAGGTAACTTGGTCAAGGTAATAACGGGGATGAGGCGTAGCGGCAAGAGCTATCGCTTGCTTCAGGAGATGGATGCGCTCTTGCAGCAAGGCGTGAGCCCCTCTCGAATCTGCTATTTCAATTTCGAGGATGAGCGCCTCGCCCCCGTGACGCCTGCGACGGGGGATGAGGTTCTCGAAACGTTCTTCGCGGCTAATCCGGAGGCGTTCGATGACGGCGTCTTCCTCTTCCTCGACGAGATTCAGGAAATGACCAATTGGGGCGCTTGGCTTCGCAGGATCGTCGATACGACAAAGGCAACAATATACGCAAGTGGTTCGTCTTCGAAGATGCTCTCTTCGGAGATCGCAACCGAGTTTCGAGGTCGCGCTATCGATTTCGAACTGCTTCCGTATTCTTTCCGAGAATACGTTCGTGCTACCGAGCTGCTTGATGAAACGAATCGCTCGTCATGGTCTATGCGTGATCGCATCGAGCTTCAAAACGCCCTCAAACGTTTCTTGGAATCGGGAGGGTTTCCCGCCGCATGCAGCCTTTCCCGCCCTCAGGCCATCATGCTCTTGCAATCGTATGCCGAACGCGTAGTGTCGCGAGACGTCGTAGAGCGTCATGATATCGCTAGGCACGGAGTCGCCTCCGCGCTCGCAAGACGAGTGCTGGGGTCGAACGCGCGGAATCTTTCCCTTCGAAACGTCGAAGCCGATTTGCGCTCCCTCGGCATAAGAACGAGCAGGGCCACACTCGCCGAGATACTCGACTACATGGAAGAAGCGTATCTCGTGTTTCGGGTGAACCGGTTTTCATATGCGTTGTCCGAACGAACGACGGCAACACCTAAGATATACGCGATCGACCAAGGCCTTGCACTTGCAAACGCTAAGGCGAATTCGAACGACTTGGGGCAACGCCTCGAAAACGCCGTTTACCTCGAGCTGCGCAGGAGGAGGCAAGGGCAACGCCGCGAAACCGTCTGCTCGTACCAAACGCGTGCGCACAGCTACGAGATCGACTTCGTGGTGGGCGATGTTTTAGAGCAAGAGCCTTACCAGTTCGTGCAGGTATGCGCCGACGCATCCGATGAGACCACCCTCGACCGGGAGCTGTGTGCGCTCTGGGAAGGCATGGCTGAAGCGGATATGCTCGATTCCGTGCTCGTGACCTTGGAGGGCGGAGAGCAGGTCTACGAACACCAGGGTATGCGGGTTCGTCAGATGCCAGCCTGGCGTTGGCTTTTGGGTGGTTAGCAACTTCCCAACATGAGAGCACCTTGTGAGGAGAGAGCGTTTAACCACACGACATATGCGATGCGCTTGCGCAGGCAAAACGACAACGTGTTTTGCTGTACCGGTAATGGTACACGCAAAGCAGAGGTGTTCGGTAGTATCGAAGGCGTCTTTTCGCAAGGGGAAAGGAAGGCTACGATGACGACCATCGATGTAGACAAGTTGCGCGACCATTTGGAAGACTACTGCGGCACGGCCATGTTTTCGGGTTTCCCGGCGGCGTTGCTCGATTTAGCTGACGTGCACAACGCGAGCGGGCTCGAGCTATGTCGGACCGCCGAGCGGCTCGGCATCGACCTCGATCAGTTCGCGATCGAGGACAACACGCATGTCTGACGGCGTTTAAGGCCGAATGCTGAAAGTGGGGAGGATTTCGCGCGAAACATGCCTGAAAAGGGTTATGTTGTAGACTTGCATGCAGTTAAAAGGCCATATCGGATGAGAGGGAAGCGTATGGCGAGAATCGAAGTAGACGAGTTCTTCTGCAAAGGGTGCGGTTTGTGCACTACCGTGTGCCCGCGCAACATCGTGGAACTCAACAGCGAAGTCATCACCGACAAAGGGTACCACCCGGCTCACTGCGTCGACCAGAGCCAGTGCACGGGTTGTGGCACGTGCGCCATCATGTGTCCCGATGTCGCCATTACGGTATACCGATAAGGGGGTGCGCAGATGTCAGAAAAAGTTTTGATGAAGGGTAACGAGGCGATCGCGGAAAGCGCCATTCGCGCTGGATGCAAGTTCTTCTTCGGTTATCCGATTACGCCTCAGACCGAGCTGGCGGCTTACATGGCGAAGCGCAT
>JAFUBE010000310.1 GCA_017460365.1 Eggerthellaceae bacterium | reverse complement strand
GACAGACAGACCACCGAAAGGAAAGACCACTGCGCAACGCACTGCCCTACACCCACCATCAGAGCGACGAAGACAAGAAGAAGGTCCATGACGCGTCGATGAAGATGCTCTCTGAAATCGGTATGCACTACGAGCATCCGAAGGCTCTCGAGATTGCCGCATCCAACGGCGTGCGTGTCGAAGGCGAAACCGCCTACTGGACCGAAGAGCAGGTCATGGAGTGGATTGCGAAGGCGCCGGAGACCTTCACCATCTACGCTCGCAATCCCGAGCACAACATCGAAGTGGGCGGCGAAAACATCAACATTGCCCCTGGCTACGGCATGCCCACCATTATCGAGCGCGATGGGTCCGCTCGTCCCGGCACCATGCAGGACTACGTGAACTTCGTCAAGATGTTCCACGCCAATCCCGACTACCACACCAACGGCTCACTCATGATCCAGCCCAACGACGTTGACGTGCATACGTCCAACATGTGTATGACCTATGCGTCCCTGATGGGTTCCGACAAGGGCCAGCTGCTCGTGGGCGAAGGCGGCACCGAGGACTTCGAGGCCATGATGCGCGCCCTGGCTGTGACGGTCGGTGGCGAAGAGTACCTGCGCAGCCATCCGTGTGCCAACACGATCATCGACGTGGTCACCCCGCTCGCCTTCTCCGTGAACATGACCGAGGCCCTGATCACTTTCGCCGAATGGGGCCAGGCAACCGCCATTAGCTCCTGCGCCATGGCGGGCACCACCGCTCCCGTTTCGGCCATCGGCCCGATCGTCTACACCAACGCCGAAGTGCTCTCCACCATCGCGCTTGCCCAGATGATCAACCCCGGCTGTCCGGTGCTCTACGGTTCGCAGAGCCCGCAGGCCGACATGGGCTCCGGCCAGATTGCCGGCGGCGCCCCCGAAAGCGCGCTCATGTACATTTACGCACAGGAGATGGCGCGCTACTACCACCTGCCGTTCCGCGGCGGCGGCGCCATCACCGACTCCAAGACCATCGACACGCAGTCCGGCTACGAATCCATGATGACGCTCATGGCGTGCTACATGGCCAAGACCAACTACATGATCCATTCGGCTGGCGTCATGAACGGCTACGTGACCACCAGCTACGACAAGATCATGCAGGACTTCGAGCTCAACCGCTATGTGAAGCGCTTCTTCGAAGTGCCTGTGCGTGTCGACGACGAGACCATCCCCATGGAAGAGATCATGGACTGCGGCCACGACGGCGAGTTCCTGACGGCCGACTCGACCTTCGACATGTGCCGCGAGATCGTGGCCCCGCTAGTCGGTTCGCGCGGCGTCGTGCAGGACATCAACAACCAGGTGTACAAGAAGCTCGACGCCTACTACGACAAGCTGCTCGAAACCTATCATGCGAACGTGCCCGAGGTAGACGAGAGCGTGCGCGAGCAGGTGAAGGACATCCTGTGCGCTGCTGGCACGGACCGTGCCACCCTCGACCGCATCGACGAGATGCTGGCCACCCGCGGCAACCTGGCCGACACGAACGCTGCATAAACCCTTGAGTACGTGCGGCCCTGCGTCGGTGGGGCCACACCCGTTAGGCCTGCCAGCTTCGCGTCGTGTGCCTGTGCGTGTGACGACAGCTTCGCGTCGTAGCTGTCACATTTGGATAATTGCGCGCCGCAGCTGACACGCTGTAACTGCCATTTTATTTCAGATAGTGGTTGGGCACCTTGCTTGTGCAACTTCAAGGAGAGGAAAAGAAATGAACGAAAAAGATTACGCCGCCATCCACATGAAGGCGTTCG
>JAFUBE010000309.1 GCA_017460365.1 Eggerthellaceae bacterium | reverse complement strand
GAAGGTAACCCTCGTCGTCGATCGCCGCCGCCGTGGCCTCGGGCATCTTGTAGTATCCCTTCATCACGTTGTAGCCCTTACAGCAGATCTCGCCCGGCTCGCCGACCGCGCATTCGCGCCCATTCGCCACGTTCAGGATCTTCACCGCGACCGGCGGATGGCGCCGCCCGATGGTGTTGCATTTGCGCTCCTGCGTGTCGCTTGCGCTCGTCTGCGTGAACACCGGCGACGTTTCGGTCAGGCCGTAGCAAATCGTGATGTCCTTCATGTACATGCGCTCGACCACTTCGGCCATGGTCTCGGGCGGGCACGGCGAGCCGGCCATGATGCCCGTGTGCAGGCACGTGAGGTCGAACTTGTCGAAATCGGGATGGTTCAACTCGGCGATGTACATCGTGGGCACGCCGTACACGGCCGTCGCGCGTTCCTTGTGAATCGCCTGCAGCACGAGCCCGGCGTCGAATTCCTCCACGATCACCATGCTTGCGCGATGCGTCAAGTTCGCCATCACGCCGAGAACGCAGCCGAAGCAATGGAAGAACGGCACGGGCAGGCACACGCGATCCTCGCTGTTAAGCTTCTGCCCCTCGCCGATGTAGAAGCCGTCGTTCAAGATGTTGCGGTGCGTCAGCATGACGCCTTTGGGAAAACCGGTCGTGCCAGACGTGTACTGCATCATGACGACGTCGCGGTTGTCGAACTTCGCCTCGGCGTCGCGCAGCAACTGGTCGTCGGCGAACTCGCCGAGCAGCAGCAGCTCGGGCACGCTGTAGAAGCCGCGATGCTTTTCCGGCCCCATGTAGATGAGGTTTTTCAGGAACGGGTATTCCTCGGTGTTCAGATGCCCGCGCGGTTGCGTGAGCGATTCGGGCACGAGCTCGCGCACGACCTCAACGTAATCGATGTCGCGGTACGCGTCGACGATGGCGAGCGCCTTCATGTCGGACTGCTTCAGCACGTAGTCGAGCTCATGCGACTTGTACACCGGGTTCATCGTGACCATGATGATGCCGACCTTGGCGGTGGCGTACATGAACGAGAGCCAGTCGGGAATGTTGCGCGCCCACACGCCGAGCTTGTCGCCCGGTTCCATGCCGATGGTGAGCAGCGCCTTGGCGAGCGTGTCGGTGCGCTCGTCGAACTGCTTGTAAGTCCACAGCAGGTCGCGATCGGGATACGCCACGAACCGATGGTCGGGGTCGATCGCCACCATGTCGCGCAAGTAGGCGCCGATGGTTTTCTCGGAATGAAGCTCGTAGTCGTCGCTGCCCGGCTCGCCGCGATACACCGTGGGGTCGAGCGAGGTTTCCATCGGCCAGCCGTACTTCTCGTTGTCGGCGACAACCCGCGGGTCGTACCGGCTCACGTCGACGCCTTCGGGAACTTTGTGCTTGAAACCGGTTTCTTGCATGATGTTCCCCTCCTACACCGGCGTGTACACGACGGCCAGGAACTTGGCGTTCTGGTTGTCGTGGGCGCGAACCTGATGGGGCACGATGGAGTCGTAGTAGATCGACTCGCCCGGGCCGAGCACGTACACACGCCCATTCGGGCCGGAGCCGTACTCGATCTCGATTTCGCCTTCGAGCCCGTAGAGGAACTCTTCGCCCTCGTGGCCCTTCAGCACGTGATTCGTCTCGCCACTCGGCGTGATCGTTATGACGAACGGGTCGATATGGCGGCTCGGACGGCCAGACGCGAGGCTGAAGTAGTTCAGATCGCCCGCGTCGGACGTCGTTCCGAACGCACGCACGACGGTTCCGGCCTGCATGCTGTTGGCGTCGGTGAACGCGGGTCCGATCTGAGCGTCGTCATCGGTGAGCGTTCCCAGGCGCACGCCGAGGGCGCGCGTCAGCTTGATGAGCGGCGCGAGTGACGTGGCCGCTTCCCCGCTTTCGAGTTGCTCGATCACGCGGGCTTCGGTGTCGCTGCGCTCGGCGAGCTCTTCGATCGTCAGCCCGTGCGCCTCGCGCAGCGTGCGAATCTTGTTCCCCATTTTGTTCTGGTCGGTCATGCTTACCTCCGTTTGTGCTTTATCACGATAAAGTATCGGTTGCTAATTGTATTCCCAAATCCTAGTCAGGCGGTCCACATTGCGCAGGTCGATAACAATCCACACGTCTGTGAGCGAGCGATGGAGTCGCGCTGCGAACGCGGGCGATTTCGACGCGATCGATCTTGCAGGTGACGAGCTGCTCGCCCGGCCCGCCGGCAGCCAGCAGCGTGCCGTCGGGAGCGTATACGCGGCTGTTGCCGATGCGCCCTTCGTCGGCGCTGCTCACGCCCGCGACGAACATGCCGTTCTCGATTGCGCGCGCGGCGAGCAGCGTTTCCCACTGCGCCACCTTGCCGGGACCTGCAACCCAAGCCGACGGGAACAGCATGAGCTCGGCGCCCGCAAGCGCAGCCGCACGCGCGACTTCCGGGAAGCGCAGGTCGTAGCATATCGCCAGCCCGAGCATGCCGAATGGCGCAGGGATGGGCTGCATGAGCTCGGAGCCCGGTGACAAGTAGTCGGATTCCCGATGGCCCTGCGCGTCGAACAGGTGCACCTTGCGATACCGTGCGCGCTTGTGACCTGCGGAATCGGTGATGATTGCCGTGTTGAAAGGCAGTCCACCATCGGGCGCGGTCTCGTTCATGGTGTAGACGACCCACAGCCCCTCAGCCGCCGCTGCGGCATCGACCGCACGCGCGAACGCTCCGTCGGCCTGCTGCGCCTGCGCACAAAACCGCTCGATCGACCCCTCGAAACGCGTCATCAGCGACTCGGGGAACACGAGCAGGTCGACCCCCGCCTCGCGCGCCCGACGCGCCCACGCCTGCACATCCACCGGATGCGCGCACTGCGCCAATCCTAGCTTGAACATCTCGCCGCCTCCTAGCCCAAGTGTCACACGCCGAGCGCCTTTACGATCAGGTCGCCCATTTCGGCGCTGCCCACGTGGGGCTCGCCGGGCTTGGCGATATCGCCGGTACGGTAGCCGGCGTCGAGCACGCGCTCGACCGCCGCTTCGAGCGTGTCGGCTTCTTCGTGCAGGTCGAAGCTGTAGCGCAGCATCATGGCAACCGACAGGATGGTCGCAATCGGGTTGGCCACGCCTTTTCCGGCAATATCGGGTGCGCTGCCGTGAATCGGCTCGTACAGCCCAAGCTTCCCGTCGCCGAGCGACGCCGACGGCAGCATGCCAATCGAGCCGGTGATGCAGCTCGCCTCGTCAGAGAGGATGTCGCCGAACAGGTTGCCGGTCAAGATAACGTCGAATTGGCTCGGATTGATGACCAGCTGCATCGCAGTATTGTCGACATATTGGTAGTCAGTGCGCACGTCGGGATATTCAGCTGCCACGCGCTCGACGACCTCGCGCCACACGCGGCTCGTTTCCAGCACGTTCGCCTTGTCGACACAGGTCACGTGATTGCGACGCCCGCGCGCCAACACGAAGGCGCGCCGCGCTATGCGCTCGATCTCGCCGACCGTGTAGGTCATGTCGTCGTGGCCGGCGCCGTTTGCGTCGCGGCGTTTCTCACCGAAGTACACATCGCCGGTGAGCTCGCGGCACACCACCAAATCGAGCCCGTCGGAAATACGATTGGGCTTCAACGGGCACGCGTCGGCGAGCGGCGCATACAGCTTCGCCGGGCGCAGGTTCGCATACACGCCGAGCGCCTTGCGTATGCCGAGCAGGCCGTCCTCGGGCCGCATGGGCGCCGACGGGTCGTCCCACTTCGGGCCGCCGACCGCGCCGAGCAGCACCGCATCGACGCGCAAGCATGCGTCAACCGTTTCCAGCGGCAGAGGCTCGCCTACCGCATCGATCGCCGCGCCGCCGATCAAGCGCTCGTCGTACGTGAACGCATGCCCGAATCGTACGCCAATCGCATCGAGGCACTTAACCGCTTCGCCGACGATTTCCGGCCCGATGCCGTCGCCTTTCAGAACCGCAACCTTGAACTCCATGCGTCCTCCTTACGCCCCGCGCGCTCTCAGGCTGTTCAACAACCCGTCGTGGTCGATGATGTTCTGGATGAACTCGGGAAACGGCAGCGCCTGGAACACGGTGCCGCTCGTGAGGTCGGAGATCTCGCCGGTCGCAAAATCGACCGCCACCTCGTCGCCCGCCCCTATCGCCGCCGCCGCGTCTGCGCATTCCAAAATCGGCAGCCCGATGTTGATGGCATTGCGATAGAAGATGCGCGCGAAGCTCGGCGCGATGATGCAACCCACGCCGCATTCCTTCAGCACGATCGGCGCGTGTTCGCGCGACGACCCGCACCCGAAGTTGCGCCCAGCCACGATGATGTCGCCCGGACGGACGCGCTCCACGAACGTAGCATCGATGTCTTCCATCGCATGCGCCGCCAGCTCGGCCGCGTCGGCGCTGTTCAGGTACCGCGCCGGTATGATCACGTCGGTGTCGACGTTGTCCCCGTACTTGAAAACCCTGCCTTGAACCTTCATGTTCGTAGCCTTTCGTCTTTGGAACCGCCCGCCCCCGTTTCCCGCCGGCCCCGGACCGCGGACGCCTTGCGGACTACCCCACTTACTGCCAGACCCAAACCGGGGTAGTTCCGCGGAAATGCCCCACTTACTGCCAGTCCCAAAGTGGGGCAATTTCCTCGGGGATGCGCTTCCCTCGAAGCG
>JAFUBE010000038.1 GCA_017460365.1 Eggerthellaceae bacterium | reverse complement strand
GTGAGCAAGATGCGCATCTTCCTTTCCGACGTTCTCTGCTACAAGGAGAGCGATGGGAAAGGTAAGCGCGTCTCGATTCCGTTTGGCAAACAGGATTGCACCGTCTTCCGCAAGGTGATGAGCTCTGATGACATGGTGCAGGAGTTCGCGCCCGCGCTTCGCACCAATGCACAGGCCGAGGCTTTCCGCATCGCGCTCCAAATGCTTGGAGACCTAACGGGATTCGGCATCAGCTACTTCGACTTCGACAATAGCGGGTACATGAAAACCGCCACCGAAGTCGCTTCGGACAACTCGGCGCTCATGCGCAACATCGCCAGGCATGAGCACGCGCTGGAAGTCTCGATAGCCGGTATCAGCCGCGCGGTGCTTCATTGTGCGCGTACGTTCGGCGAGAGCCTTCCCGATGAGGGCGGTATCCACGTGACGTTCGACGACTCTATCGTGACCGACACAGCGGCGGAGAAGCGCCTGGGCATGGCGGAAGTGGGCGTCACGATGCATCCGTACGAGTACCGGATGAAGTTCTACGGGGAGGACGAGCAAACAGCTCGAAAACACGCCAAGGGGTTGGGAGTGTCGAAATCCCGCGAAGCAGGCAATCAACTTCCTGCGTGATAAGATTTTACTGATGACATTACGGCGGCCCGTAGGTGCACTCGGCATCGCGGGCCGTTTGAGTATCGGAGGTGCCTCGTGCAAGGGTCTCTGAGCCAGGGCAGCTTCGGTTTCGACGAAGCATATGAGAGCGGGCCGATGGAGGCCGAGGAGGTCGACCCAGCTGTCGCGACCTAGCTCAAGCGAGCTCTCAGGGACTGGGAGATGGACTCTCGAGGCAAGGTTTCCGAGATGAGGAGCTACCTGGATTGCTCGAAGTATCGACTTGTGTCGCCTCGCCACGTCTCGCTTTCAGGGATGTCGTACTACGTCGCGTCGAAGCTCCTGAAGGCCGGAGACGTGCTCTCGTGCGCCGTGAACACGCGCAAGAACGAGATCATGTTGACTGACGCCTCTGGTAACGTCGTAGGGTACATTTCGGGCGGTCGCGGATGCGCTGACGACGTAAAGGCTGCCCTGGGACGCGGTAGCAGCGTGTACGGGCTCGTAGAGGACCGGAACGGCGGCAAGTCCGGCAACCGCGACCGAGTGTATGTGATCCTGGTAGAGCAGCTCTGACTGGTTACAGGTTGGTCTCGGTCGCCAGCGGATGGCGGCTGCGAGCCCTCGCACCTCTGCCCATGCCCGCCGCTGCCACCCGAAGCGGACAGGCGCGGCTACCCGGATTAACGTAGCGTCCCGCATACGCGCCGCCAGGGAGGCCGAGACGCACGGCGGCCATGGCGCAAAGCAGATAACGTTGCATGTAGGCCACGCAGGGCACACACGCGCGGCTGAACCCGACCTGCGGAGCAAGACACGCGCCAATTACGCTTCCTATAAGCCGATGACTTTCTGCGCGTGGCTTGCGCAGCCGTGGTGAAGACGCGTGTGTGTGCCCTGCGCGGCCGGCCAGGGAGACTTCCATGCGCCATGGACGGCGTGCGGCTTGGCCGACCCGGCGCGTATGCGGGACGCGGACAAGCGAGGCAACGTGAGCGTCTGGCCGATTCGGGCGGCGGGCATGGGCAGATAAATGGAAGCGTTGCAAGCATGAATGCGTCTTCCGCGAACGCGGTCTTGCGGTTTCTGGCCGCGAATCACCCTTTTCCATATTACGAGTACATGGAATGGGACTCGTACGGCGGGCTTTTCTGCAACCATATCGTCGGGGCATTCTATCGGGATGTTCGCCGTGGAGTTATCGCTCCGGTAACTCAGCGGGATATAATTTGACGAGCGCAGATTTCTGCGTTGTTAGACGATTTGGTAGGAGTTCACATGGCTTCCGTAACGCACATCACGAGCAGGGCGCATCAGCCGCGTGGCGGTTACATCAACCTCGAGAGATTCGACGAGCGTACCTTCGACGACGGTCTTCCCTTCCATGGGGAGTACAGTATCGTCCCGGGCACGCTGGGCACGACCGTGGACTACCTTTCGCGTGCGCTTCTCGGCTTCTCCGTGAAGAAGGCTTTCGAGATTGCCATTATGGGCGCTCGCGTTATCGGAGCCAAAGAGACTGGCTACGCCAACGACCTCGCCAACCAGCTTCAGGACGCTATCGATTCTGGCGAGCTTTCCGATGACGACATCCGCAACGCCGTTCGGCTGGCACGTTACGACGCCGCCTACCGAGCAGGTGCCAAGTCGCATAACCCCAACGAGGGCGCAGAGGTCGACGAGAAGACGGTTTCGGACATCCGCACGCTCGTGAGGCGCACCGTTTCCTTCTTCGAGGAGAACGGCCCTGTCGTCGATGCCGGGATTACGTTCGAGGGCGGCTACGGCGACGTTCTGGACTCCGGGGACGCCGACCTGCTGACGGAGGACACTCTCTGGGACCTGAAGACCTCCAAGGACAAGCCGAGCCCGGCCGACACGCTTCAGCTCGCCGTGTACTACCTTCTCTCGCTTCGCAGCTCGAAGGAAGAGTTCAAGCCGATCCGCAAGCTCGGCTTCTATAACCCGCGCCTGAACAAGTCGTGGACGATAGACGTTCTCGACCTCGACGAGGACGTGCTCGACCAGATCCAGACCGACATCCTCGGCTTCGAGAAACACAAGGCACAGCGGGTCAACTGGAGCAAGGAGCCGAGCAAGACGGTCTACTACGTCATCGACTGGATTCGCGACACGGCGGAATCGGAATCGGACAAGGGGACTAAGTTCGAACGCGCGAGCCGCTATTACCTGAAGAACGACCCTCTGTACTCGGCGCGGTTCGCCGACGTGTGGATGTGGAAGGACGCGCCGACCAACAACGGCCACGACATCGGCATCGACCTGGTCGCCCAGGACGCCGAGGACGGCAGCTACTGGGCCATCCAGTGCAAGTGCTATGACGAGGAGTCGACACTCGACTACAAGACGGTGTCGACATTCTTCGGGGCGCAGGGCAACAACGACACGTACGCGCACAACATGCTGATCTCGACGACGGAGAACCTGACGCCGAACCTCGACAAGGTTCTAACCGACTGGAGCACCGTGCGGCTCTTCCCGAGCGAGATGGACCAGGCCGAGATAGACTGGCAGCCGTTCATCGAGGGCAAGGAGACCGCCGAGAGGAAGCTCCACGAACCGCGGCAGCACCAGGAGCGCGCCATCGCCGACTGCATCAAGGGATTCGAGACGAGCGACCGCGGCAAGCTCATCATGGCATGCGGCACCGGCAAGACGCTCACGTCCCTGCGGCTCACCGAGGAGGTCGTCGGCGCGGGCGGGTTCGTGCTGTTCCTCGCACCTTCTATCGCGCTCGTCGGCCAGTCGATGCGTGCGTGGGTGAACCAGTCGAAGCTGCCGATGAAGGTGGCCGTGGTCTGCTCCGACGAGAAGGCGTCGGACGTGAGCGGCGACACGTGGGAGACGTCCCTCAAGGATTTGCCGTACCCGGCGACGACCGACCCGAAACTGCTCTTCGACCAGATCGACGGCAAGAAGGCGGCCGACGGGCTGACCGTCATCTTCAGCACTTACCAGTCGATACAGGTCGTGTCTGACGCCCAGAAGCTGGGGCTGGACACCTTCGACCTCATCATCTGCGACGAGGCACATAGAACCACCGGCGCTAAGGAATCGAACGCGTCGAACGACGACATCAGCCAGTTCGTGAAGGTGCACGACAACAACATCGTATCCGCCAGGAAGCGGCTGTACATGACCGCGACGCCGCGCATCTTCGGCGACAAGGTGAAGACGATGGCCAAGGCAGACGACTACGTGGTCGCGTCGATGGACGACGAGAGCGTATACGGCCCTGAATTCCACCGGCTGACGTTCGGCCAGGCGGTCGACGCCAAGCTGCTGACCGACTACAAGGTAATCGCCCTGACCGTGTCCGAGAGCATGGTCGACCAGGTCTACCAGATGGCGATGGCCGGCGACACCGGCTTCGAGATACCGGACGCCGCCAAGATCATCGGCTGCTGGAAGGGTCTGCTCGACCAAGGGCGTGACGAGGGCGGCATACGTCTGAAGAACGCCGTCGCCTTCTGCTCCACCATCGCGGAGAGCCAGCGCATCCAGCAGTTCTTCACGCGCACCGTGGCGTCCTACATCAACTACGAGCGCGACGAGAAGGGCATCGACCTGCCCGAGTTCTACTGCGACATCCAGCACGTGGACGGCTCGATGAACGCCAAGGACCGCAAGGAGAAGTTGGCGTGGCTCGCCGACGTGGACGACGAGCGGTGCCGAATCTTAAGCAACGCACGGTGTCTGGCCGAGGGCATCGACGTGCCGAACCTTGACGCCGTGCTGTTCCTGCAGCCGAAGAAGAGCCAGATCGACATAATCCAGGCCGTTGGCCGCGTGATGCGCAAGTTCGAGGGCAAGGAGTACGGCTACATCATCCTGCCCATCGTGGTGCCGGCCGGCATGACCGCGCCCGAGGCGCTCGACAACAGCGAGTCGTACGCTATCGTCTGGCAGGTCCTGAAGGCGCTGCGCTCCCACGACGAGCGGCTCGACGCGACCATCAACGCGCTGCCCTACGACAAGAAGGGCGCTGGGAAAGACGTCCTCGAGATCGTCGACGTTGCCCAGCAATTGGCGAAGATGGCCGCTGAGGCGGAGGCCGCCGAGAAGGAGGCGATGCACGAGCAGCTGCGGCTGGACTTCAGCCAGGAGGAGCTGCAGGAGGCGGTCAACGCCGTCATCGTGAAGAAGTGCGGCTCGAAGATTTACTGGGACGTGTGGGCGCAGGATATCGCCGTCATCGCGAAGCGGCACATCGCCCGCATTGCCGACATCATCCGGACCGAGCAGCCTGCACGCGAGCAGTTCGACGTGTTCCTGCGCGGCCTGTGCGACAGCCTAAACGAGAGCGTGACCGAGGACCAGGCAGTGGAGATGCTTGCGCAGCACGTCATCACGCTACCTGTGTTCGAAGCATTGTTCGGCGGCGGATTCGCCGGCAGCAACCCGGTAAGCATCGCCATGGAGGAAATGATTACGACGCTGCGTCGGTACGAGCTCGAGACGCCCGAGGAGAAGCGGGAATTGGATGAGCTCTACCAGAGCGTACGCATCCGGGCCGAAGGCGTGAAGACCGACGCCGGCCGCCAGCAGATCATCAAGGACCTGTATGAGAACTTCTTCCGCTATGCTTTCAAAGCAACGAGTGAGGCCATGGGCGTCGTGTACACGCCGACCCAGGTAGTGCGCTATATCCTGCACTTCACCAACCGGATGCTACAGAAGGAGTTCGGGCAAACATTCGCTGACAAAGACGTCCACATCCTGGACCCATTCACCGGTACCGGAACGTTCATCGTCGACCTTATCGAGGATGAGAACCTTATTCCAGCCGACAAGCTGCCGTACAAGTACGCCAACGAGATCCACTGCAACGAAATCCTGCTGTTGGCCTACTACATCGCCACTATCAACATCGAGACGGCCTACCACAACCGTGTCGGCGGCGAGTACGTGCCGTTCGAAGGCGCGGTTCTGACCGACACGTTCCAGATGTATGAGGCGGGGGACCCGCTGGACATGGGGATGTTCATCGACAACACCGAGCGCGTGTTGAAGCAGATGGAAACGCCGGTGAAGGTGGTTATCGGGAATCCGCCCTATTCAGCTAAACAAGAAAACGCAAACGACAATAACGCTAATGAAAGCTATCCGACGCTGGATGCAAAAATTGGTCGAACATACGCAGCATACACTGACGCGCAAAACAAAAACTCGCTCTACGACAGCTACATCCGCTCATTCAGGTGGGCATCCGACCGCATCGGCGATAGGGGCATTATTACTTTCGTCAGCAATGCGGGGTGGGTACGCTCGGAGGCTGCAAGCGGCATGAGGAAGTGCCTTCGAGACGAGTTCAACAGCATCTACGTTTTCGATTTGCGCGGCAACCAACGCACTCAGGGCGAGCAGTCGCGCAAAGAAGGCGGAAAAATATTCGGCTCGGGCTCGCGTGCTCCGATTGCCATAACCACGCTTATCAAGAATCCCGATTCAGATG
>JAFUBE010000037.1 GCA_017460365.1 Eggerthellaceae bacterium | reverse complement strand
GTGACACTTCTCGTCAGACACGTTCTGTCACATCCCCGCGGGGATGTGACAGAACGTGTCTGACGAGAAGTGTCACGCTAACCCAGCCCGCGGTTGTTCATCTCGATGTTGAGGTCGCCTTTGGCGTGCGCGCAATACGGGGCGGGCGGCACGTCGATGCCGAGCGCGGTCGATGCCGACACGCGCAGCTCCTCGATCGTCATCTTGTAGCAAGCCAGCGCGTCGATCCAGCGGCGCAAGCACTGGCGCCCCTTGTCGGTGAGCTCGAACTGGCGTTTCGCCGATCCCTCGCTGGGGGTGTCCCACCACGAGTGCACGAGGCCGGCTTCCTCCATGCGTTTCAATGCGCGGTAGATGCCGGTTGCATCGGGCTTCTTGCCGCCGAACATGGGCGAATTGGCCGCCTGCTGCACGATGATGTAGCCATGCATCGGCTTGTCGTTCGCGGCGAGCAGCGTGAGAATCGTGGGCTGGGAAAGGCGGCTCAGCGATTTGCCGAGCGCCGCGCACTCGATGAGCTCTTCCTCGGTCTGAGGGTGGCATGAGCTCCACATCTGTTCCATTGCGATCCCCTCTGTGCATGAGCGCACAGTCTTGCCGTGTGGTAGCAGAAACTGTGCGCTCGGTGGTCTGAAGCACGTGTCCATGATACCATAACAATAGTTGCAGTATGCTAATAATAGGAAAACAGGAATACGGAGGTGACGGATGGCAGCGCTCGAGCTCGCATTGGTGCTTCTTGCGACCGTAATAGCCTCTGCCGTCATCGACCAGCTGCTTCCCCATGTTCCTTTGCCCCTCATCCAGATCGGTAGCGGTCTTTTGGTCGCGCTTTTGGCTGAAGGCAGGATCACGATAACGCTCAACCCCGATCTGTTCCTCGTGCTCTTCATCGCGCCGCTTCTGTTCCGCGAGGCCCGCGACGCCGACAAGCTGTCTTTGTGGCACAACCGGGTTTCTATGCTGTCGTATGCCATAGGCCTTGTCGTCGCCATCGTGCTGGTCGTCGGATTCATGCTCAATTGGCTCGCGCCGTCGATTCCGCTTGCGGCTGCGTTTGCGCTCGGAGCTGCTCTCGGCCCGACCGACCCCATCGCGGTCGCGTCCGTTTCCAAGCGTGCCGACATTCCCGCGCGGCAGCAGACGACGCTGCAAGGCGAGTCGCTGCTCAACGACGCTTCGGGCATCGTATCGTTCCAGTTTGCGGTTTCGGCGATCGTCACGGGGTATTTTTCGGTGCTCGATGCGGTCGGCGCGTTTGCGTTCAGCTTCTTCGGCGCGCTTGCCGTGGGCGTCATCTTGGGGTTCGTGTTTGCGAAGGTGGCTGACTGGTTGCGCGATCTGGGCCTTGAAAACACGACGTTCCACGTTCTGCTCGAGCTGCTCGCTCCGTTCATCGCCTACCTTCTCGGCGAATTCCTCGGCGTGAGCGGCGTCATCCTCGTCGTGGCATGTGGTATCACGATGTCGCTCGCGCCGCGCAGCCTGGGGCCCTCCGCTGCGCGCATGAACATCGTGTCGGCAAGCGTTTGGAAGGTCGTCGAGTTCGCGTTGAACGGCGTCGTGTTCGTCATGCTCGGCACCCAGCTGCCCCAGGCGTTCGGCGATGCGTGGGCCGATTCCGGCATCAGCAATTACGACCTGATCTTCTATGTGTTCGCGATCACGCTGGTCATGCACGGCATGCGATTTATGTGGGCGCTCGTGTCCGAGGCGAGGGAATTCCGCAAGCGCGGCGAGAGGCCGGAGCTCGCGAAGCGCTTGCGCTCTGCGGCCACGATGACGTTCGCCGGCTCGAAAGGCGCCATCACGCTGGCTATCATGTTCTCGTTGCCTATGTACGTCGACGCCAATGCGATGGATCCGTTTCCCCAGCGCGAACTTCTCATATTCCTTGCATGCGGGGTCATTCTGGTTTCGCTCGTGCTCGCGACCATTGCCGTGCCCTTGCTCGCGCCGCGCAAGAAGGAGGATCCCACGGAGATGCGCCAACGCGATTCCGAAGCGTGCGCAGATATCTTCCGCGCGGTCATTGAAGAGCTCACCGCTCGTCAAACCAGGAAGAACCGCGCTACGATCGGTCCGGTGATCGCGTTATACAACGAGCGCCTCGAACGTTACAAGGAAAAGCAAGATCTCGAGGACGAATCGGATATCGAGCTGCGGTTGATGGTGCTCGATTGGGAGCAGGAGTACGTGCTCGATTTGGTGGAGGCCGATGAAGTGCCGCCGATGGAAGGTTATCAGTATGTCAGTCGCGTGGCCCGCGTGTCGCGCATGATGAGACGCGATGCTCGCAAGCGGTTGCGGTTCTTGAAGTGGTGGCGTCGGTCGAGCACGACCGTCCGTAAAATGGGGACGAAGCTGCGCCGTCGTCTGCCTGGAGACTACGAGCCATCGCCCGAGTCCACGACGCGCATCATGCGCGACATCCAAGCGCGGGCGGACGAGCATGTCGTCAAGCGGTTGAAGGAGCTCATGCCCGAATCCGACATCCAATCCGAGAAAATCAGCCAGCTCATCGGAGAATACGAGCGTTCCTTGCTGCTTCTACGCGGCCCTGGGCCTTCCGTCACCGCTTTCACGCGCCAGGTCGACCCCGACCTCGACGCGATGCGGCTTGGCTTGCGCATCGAGCTCGACCAGATCCAGCAGGCTTACGAGGACGGACGCATCTCCCGCGCCTCCGCCCAGCAGATGCGCAAGAACGTCTACCTCATGCAGATCGACCTCGACGATTACGTGTAAAGCGACGCGGGCAATTCCGCTTCCTTTCGCCATCTTGAGCGGAGCGGTCCGCAGGGTCGCAGAATCGCAAAGCCGAAAGTTTCCGAAGCCCCGACCCGGGGAGGCCTTTCGACTCCGGCCTCGGCCTTCGTTCAGGGTGACAGAGGCGCAAAAAACGCGTCTCCTTAGGAGTTTTGCCAGGCACTTCGTTTGATGGAAATCGCCCGCCGGTTCGAGTGCGCCTTGCGCTCTCTACATCGCTAGAGGGGCCATTGAACAGGGCGACCCGGCATTAAGCCGAGCCGCCCTGTTCAACGCTCTATAATCGCGACCTATTTCTTAGTCGTGACTTCCAGCCTATCAGACCAAGCTCCCCAATCGGGCGTCAAGCCATCAGAGGGCCCGCCCTTGCAGTAAGCGCGCACTTTCACCTTGCATTTCTGGTTTGCTCTCAGCCCTTCAAGTTCGATCGTGCGCTTCTTTGTTTTAATGGACTTGCACTTTTCTCCCCAAGCCACGTACCTAACCTGATACTCAGTTGCTTTCTCTTGCTTATCCCACTTCAGCGTAATGGTCTTTTTCGTGCGATCGGTCATTTTCAGGCCCGTCACTTTGGTCACTTTGAGTTGTTTCGCTTGCGTGGCAACCGTTCCCGTAGAAAGCTCGGCGGCTTCGGCCATGCCCGGCTGAACGAGTGCGGGCATAAGCCCGATAGCCAGCACGGCGCTTAACGCAACCGTAGTGAATCGCTTCATGATTGACGTGGAACCCATGTGACGCTCCCTTCTTCCAGGGTGCCCAACGGATACTTTCGATAAAGGACACTCGCATACCCCACCTAATCGAAAGAGACCGTCGGATTTGCGCGGTACACGCACGCCCTCATGCCGAGGCCCATGGCCGATCGCCCATGCTCAATTCGGTGACGTGATAATTATCGCATAAAAACCAGGGCATATTTCAAATGCCTAAGCTATGAACTGGGGCTCTTTGGGAAAAGTGGCGGACCGGCGGGGACGCGTGATTTTCCTCCCTGCGGAAAATCGACCTCATCGGTTCGAACTCTCGCGTTGCGATAGCGGTCCTGTCGGCAAAAAAGAAAACGCCCTTTGCGGGCGTCTTGTTTTCATGGTGGACCGGCGGGGACTCGAACCCCGGACCTTGGGATTAAGAGTCCCCTGCTCTACCAACTAAGCTACCGGTCCATGGTAAATATGTTTCGCTCGAAAGCGCTCGACTATATTACGCGAAGGAGCTTTCGTTTGCAAGAACTTCGAAACACCTTCACAAGTCGGTCGTGCGTTCGCGCGCGCTGGGGTGGGTGAAGGGACTTGAACCCTCGATCTCCAGAGCCACAATCTGGCGCCTTAGCCAACTAGGCCACACCCACCATGAGCGCAAGCAGATAGTTTAGAGATTTTTTCGCAAGAGTGCAAGATGCCAATGCCAATAATTGAAGAAACAGTGGCCTTGTGATGCGCCGAAGCGGCGTCGTTCTGAAACGCGCCACCGCTCCCATCTTCTACAGCGAAGCGAAGACCTCTCCCACTTTGGCTTGCACGACAAGGTCGGCGAACCGATCGCGGGGCGTGGGGGCCAAGTTGACGATGACGACATGATCGCCCGAGAAGTAGTCGATGAGCCCTGCTGCGGGGTAGACGGCAAGCGAAGTGCCGGCGATTACGAGCAGGTCAGCCGAGCGAATCGCGCGTACCGATTCCTCGAGAACGCGGCTGTCGAGCCCCTCTTCGTACAAAACGACGTCGGGTTTCACGATGCGGCCGCATTCCGGGCAGCGTGGCATGCCGTCGGCAGCGCGCCCATGGAGCTCGAGCACTGCTTCAAGGTCGTAGAACGCACCGCACCCCATGCAGTAGTTGCGCAGCACGCTGCCGTGGAGCTCCCAGACCGTAGGGCTTCCCGCCTGTTGGTGAAGCCCGTCGATGTTCTGCGTGATCACGGCCGAAAGCACTCCGTCGCGTTCGAGTTCGGCGAGTTTGAGATGCGCCTGGTTCGGCTGCGCCCCGCGCGCGATCATGCGGTCGAAGTAGAACTCGAAGAACCGTTCGGGATGCCGGTCGAAGTAGGTGCGCGATATCATCTCTTCAGGCGGCACGTCGCCGTATTTTTGGGCGTACAGCCCGTCCGGGCTCCTGAAATCGGGGATGCCGCTTTCGGTGGACACGCCGGCTCCGCCGAAAAACACCATGCGGCCTTGCGCGCAATCTGCGACCCATTTCCTCAGTGTTTCGACTTCGCCCTGCATAAGCCCGCCTTTCCGTTTGCTAGAATGCTTCCAACAGATTATACGCTTGGAGGACGCATGGCCATCGAATACCAGTTTCTCGACCGTTCGGACGAAACGCTGATCGAGGTATCTGAACTGCCGGTTGAAGAAGGCATCGCCGTTGCGGTGCGCACCACCGGTTACGAAATCGGGGCTGACGAGATCGTCGAGATTTCGATCGTCGACTTCGAGGGAGCAGAGCTGCTATCCCGGGTTGTCAAGCCGCAGAACATCGAAAACTGGACCGATGCCGAAGCGTCAGGCGGCATCATGCCGTCAGACGTAGCCGAGGCCCCCGAGCTCTTCCAGTTCGAAGACGAGATACGCGATCTGTTCGAGAAGGCTTCGATCGTGGTAGGCCAGCATATCGACTTCGTGCGCGAGATGATAGAAGCCAGCTGGGTGGCCCTTCCCGATTTCAAAGGGTACGACCTCATCGCGGAATTCTGCGCGTCTCATAGCTCGATCGACTACCCCGACCAGCCCGCCGCCATCGCGACCCTTTCGGGCGTCGCAGGTTATTACGACGCTTTGGACGACGAATCCAGCACGGTCGCCATCGCGCGTACCGTTTCGGAATGCTATCAGAATCTGGTGAAGGAGCACGCGCAAGTCCGCATCGACAAAGGCCCCGAATACTGGCAGCGTTACAACGAGCGCCTTGAGGAAGCGCGGCGTGCCGACGCGCAACAGCAGGCCGCGAACCGTGGTCGTGAAGCCCGTTCTGCTGGGATTAACGCGTTGCTCTGGCTCTGTGCGGCGGCGATATTCAGCAACCTGGCTGTGCAGATACACCTGCGCGGCGTCGATTTCGGTTTCGTGGCCGTCGCGGCTGTCGCCGCCGTCTTTGCGGTCGTTCGCTGGATCATGGGGCTGTACACGATGCACAAGCTGCGCAAGAAATGATGGATGTAGCAACGAACATGGTATGATACGCGTTGTTTCGCGCGCCCATGGCTCAACGGATAGAGCATCGGACTTCTAATCCGACGGTTGTAGGTTCGATTCCTACTGGGCGCACCATAGAAGAATTGCACGAACCAGCCTTTGAACTGCTGGTTCGTGCTGTTTCGTAGGCCCACTGTATCTCGTATGGCGTGCTGGTTTTCCCGAAGAAATTCATTACGGCGATAGCCTGATCGTCGTAGACCCATACTTGCGAAACGAAAGACTTGATGATTTCTTCGTCGGTGAGAGCGCCTTTTGCAACTACATGAAGGTATTCCATTACATCGGCTTTCGAGATTTCGCGTTCGGCGTGACTCAGCTTTTCGATCTTCCTCTCGATTCCCTCTTGCTGGGCATCGAGCTTTTCTATCTTGTCTTCAACGTGCTTGTAGGGCATGCCGTCTTCAACGGCCTTAATAAGATTATCGCGTTGCTTGATGACCGACTTGAGGTCGGCCTTCGCAGCCTCGATCGACGCCTTCGGTTTCCTGTTGGATCGGAAAGCCGCGAATCGCTGGGCTAGAATTTCGACGGTTTCCGGGTCTTCAAGCATTGCGCGGATCGCCTTGGCAACGGTTCGTTCGGTTGCTTCTTTCCAGTAGACGCCATTGCATGCCTTCCGTTTTCCCTGGCAGCAATATCGCAAGAACTCGACTCCTGCGTGATTCGTGCAAGTCTCGCCGTGCATGGGGTTTCCGCATTCCGGGCAGAATAGCTTGCCGGACAGGAGATAGTCGACTTTCGCGTTGATGTGCTTGCGGAATTTGAGCCGTTTTAGGCATCCTTCCTTTTCGTCCATCGTTACGATTGCCGGTATGCCGCCCTCGACGCGAACTAGCGGCACCGGCAAGCCGTCGGCGTCGAGTCGCACGTTGCCGCGCTCGTCTTTGGCTTTGCCCCACGTGTACACGCCGGCGGAGACCATGTTTTTCAAGATGCCCGTAACGAACGTGTACCCGATCGGCTTGTTCCCGCGCCCACGGACGCCGAGCCCGTCGAGCCATGTGACGATATCCTTGACCGCCTCGCCCCGCAGATACCTGCTATGAATCTCGTGCGCGATCGGGGCGGTAGCCTCGTCGAGGATGATCTCGTCGCCGTCGTGGGTGTATCCGAACCATTGGTATCCGAGGTACTTGCATTCGCGCGCTTTGCCGAGCATGCCGCGCATAACGTCTTCCGAGCCCTGCTGCGATCGCAGTTGGGCGAAGATCGCGAGCATGCCCTTCGACAGAGACGCCTCGATCCCGTTGCCGGCGATGTTTTCTTTCACGCTTTCCAGGCGAACGCCGGCGTTGGCCAGAACCTTCTCGTAGTAATACTGGTCTTGCATGTTGCGCGCAAAGCGGTCGATCTTCCAGACGAGCACGACATCGAACGCGCCTTCTTGCGCGTCGTTGATCATCTGCAGGAATTGGGGGCGGTCGTCGCTTCTGCCGGAGATCGCGTAATCCGGGTATACTTTCACGATTTCGTAACCGTGCGTGTCGCAATAGCGCTGAGCCTCATTCACCTGATCCTCGATCGATGCGTCTCGCTGCTTGTCGCATGAGAACCGGGCGTAAACCGCCACGCGATCGGTTCCGTCGGTGTTGTGAATGCTCATCTTTCCCATGTATAATTACACCTGCCTTATCGAAACGGTGCAGTTCAGGCCTTTCTGCACAGCGCCCTCCTTGGTGCGTGTTTCGGTTGTGTTCAAGGCACGCGCCGGCCGTACCGCCAAAATTTGACGGCCGGCGCAATTTCAAGCCTTAGTTTTCGGTCTCTACCGGGATTTCTATCACTTCACTTTGAGTGCTTAGAACAAATTCACGGATAGATTCATCTTCGTAGTGGTAGAACTTCACATGCACCCCGTCATCTTGAACGTTTGCATCTTCAAAGTAGTAGTCTTCATCTGGAGACTTGATTCTTTTGTTTAGCGGCTTGTCTGATCCGAAAACGACACCTTTAATCTGCACGCTTTTGTTATCATCGCCTTCGCTCCACCAAAAGAAGCCAAGCGCGTTACCTGCGAAATCGCTATACTCGCCTATCTGTTTCGACTTGTGCTGTCCGTCTCGAGTTAGGGTATGTAGTTTGTCGTCATCCGTAAAAACAAGCATCATGTGGCTCTGGTCATACAGAAATCTATTGATACCTTCATCTGATTTGAACCAGGCGAACAACTCGTCATTAGTTCCGTAAGCGATTACTTGTGGTTTGTCCCAGTTTGCCTCCTTATCAGGATCGGCGGAATCACCGATTATAAGACGGGTGCCATCCAGAAACTCTTCCTCGACGGATGCCGACCACAAAACATTGCGCCCATCTTTCCTGTAACGACTGGTTGAGCCATTGCGATAGCGCTCAAGCTCCCATTCGCCAACAATTTCGAATTGCAGATTGGCCGACGCTTTGTTCGCCGACTTCGGTTTCGAAGAAGAGCCTCCGAACATCTTGTCGATTTTCTTGTAGGTCTTCTTGAAGTCTTTTAGAAACCCCATGCTACTCCTTTCGTAAGGCGCGCGCGACGGCCATAATTGCTTGCTTCACTTGCTCGTCAGTGGATCGCATAGTTTCAATGAGCTCACGCTCATCATCGGTAAGCACCAGTTCAGAATCGACATCTTTGGCATGTTCCAGGGTGTCACCGAGAAGATCGTCGGCTGTCATTCCGAAAACGTGAGCTATACGGACAAATGCACCGGCCCCAATATTCTCAACCTTTGAAACGCCTTTTGCGATATCGTAGGCCGTTCCATACTTTAGGCCAGTTTTATCAGCAAATGCCTGGACGGTCATTCCGCTTTCTTCGAATAGTTCAGATATTACGGTAGACATTTCGCAACTCCTACCATCATCAAAGGTTGTCTACATGCATTAAATCACAAATTTTTGGGAAACCAAAAGTATTTTTGGAAATCACTTGCAAAATTTTGGGCAACCGATATTATGAGCCGTAGAGTTTTGGTTAACCAATACTCTACAAGTCGAAAGGACGGAGCCATGAGCTATCCGAATCTTGAAGCAGAAATGAATCGCTACGGGATTACCGCTAAACAAATCGCCAATTATCTGGGTCGTGGCGGCAACACGGTTTCAGCCTGGATGAATGGAGCGGAAGCAGCTTTTCCAATCATGAAAGCGAAGATGGTTCGCGATCACTTTTTCCCGAACAACACACTCGACTATCTGTTTTCAGAGGTGCCACTACCTCCTGAAGTAGTCACTGACACCCCCGGCGCGGTTGCTTAACTGCCTGATCGGTGCAACCGGCGCCGATCGGAATGGGCGCACGGGTTTACGGGTTTGCCTCCCTTTCGGCCCGTTTTCGCTCTCTGGCGTGGGGATGCCTCGGGCATATCGGCCTCCCCCGAAGTGCAAGGGCGACAGGCTGCGCCCGTTCCGGCCGGCACGCGGCGATTGCAG
>JAFUBE010000308.1 GCA_017460365.1 Eggerthellaceae bacterium | reverse complement strand
CTACGTGGCCGACTTCTTCCACGGTATCGTAATGGTCGAGGATGGCGCAACGTTCAATTTGGATGGTGGCAGCATTTCGAACAACTATCTCAATACCAGCCCCGACGACGCCTACATTGAAAGTGCAGCGGTTTATGTGAGCTCCGAAAACAGCCATGGCTATGGCGAGAGCCTTTTCACCATGAACGGTGGCAGCATTGCGAACAACCAGGGCCGTGGCGTTTTGGTGGGGTCGGTGGATTCTGTGCAATACGACGATGTAGCGCGATTCGTTATGAACGGCGGCACTATCGAAGGCAACCGGTTGGTCGATGTCCCCGTGGCAAACGATGGCTGGACGGCAAGCGACAACCATGGGAACTATGGGGCGGGCGTGCGCCTGGATTCCGGGCAGTTCCTGTTGCACGGTGGCACTATCCGCAACAACTATGCAGATAACGGTGGCGGCATCGCCGTGACACCGCGAATTTCGATCGATGCGCCTATCGTATTTCGCATGGACGAGTCGGCTGGCCCAGTGCTGATAACCGGAAACCATGCGAACACGTCGGGCGGCGGCCTGCATATTGGCACCGTGCTCGGCGAAAAGCAGGCGGGCGAGATCGATGCGCTCATCACTTCGGGCGTGATAGAGAACAACTCGGCGGGTTTCCAGGGCGGCGGCATCTACGTCCACTCCGGCACCACCGCCTATTTCGAAAACACGATCGACACCGACAATACCGCTGTGATGGGCGGCGGCATCTGGGCTTGCCCAAGTGGATTCGTGAACATGTTTGTCACCAATGGCGGCGCTGTGTACGGCAACACGGCTGGCGCGGACAACGCCGACACGGCTGGCGCAGGCGCCGACATCGTTTTGCTTCAGCCAATCAGGGCAGGGACTGCAACGGAGCTGTCGGAGCGTGCGCTCGGCGGCGGTGCGGCCGTGTACTATCCGGACGGCAATGTGAGTACTGAGTCGTACTTCTTCGGCACGATTACGGAAGATTCCACCCGCTATGACGCGGCGAACCCAGGGCAGCGCGTGTTCGGCATCCTGGAATTCGACGAGCCGTACATGGCCAAAGTGCTGCGTTCGGTGTTTTCGGACAACACCATTACGTTGGCGAACGACCGTGCGCGCGTGTACATCCGCAACAACGATGGATATTTGGGCGGCGGCATCGGCACCAACGGCGGCATCGTTATCGGGGCGCCAGACGAGTACGTGCTGAAAGTTTCCAAAGCGTGGTTGAACTGGCCCGAAGACGTCGACCAGGAAGCTGAAATCGCACTCGTGATTCATGACGACGTGCGCGGAAATCTTACAATGGACTCCGTAACGCTTACCAAGGACAACCCCGTTGGCATCTTTTCCGACTTGCCCGCCGGCACCTATTCGGCGTTGGAGGTGAACGTGCCTGAAGGTGTGCTGTTTACGCTGCTAGACGACCCCGCGAAGCTGTCCGGAGAAAACCCCGAAGCGGTCGTTGCTGCGTCGAACGAGTATTCCGAGTTCATCGACATTCCAGTAAGAAAGCTCTGGACTGACGAGGGCGCCGACATTGCCAAGCACCCCAGTGCGGTTTCAGTTCGGTTGTTTGCCGACGACGTCGAGGTTGCCAGTTGTGAGCTTACTGCGGAAGGCGACTGGCAGGGCGTCTTCGAGCATCTTTCTGTGTACAGGCCAACTGGCGCGGCGATTGCGTACAGCGTGAAGGAAGACCCGGTGCCGATGTATTTTTATACGGCTGAGGGCACGGCGCGTGATGGCTTTACCATAACGAATACGCCAATCCTGCTGTCCATACCTGTTTCCAAAGCTTGGGTGGGCGACGACCCGCAGGCATTGCCCGGTGCTGTTGTCGCAACGCTGAGGAACGCCCAGGGTACGGCGGTCGCCGAAGCGACGCTTACGGCTGTTTCGGAT
>JAFUBE010000036.1 GCA_017460365.1 Eggerthellaceae bacterium | reverse complement strand
TGCGCCAAGCGGACAGGGAGCACAGGTTCCGGCGCAACCTCACCCACGCCGGCCTCTGTGATGTCCTCTGCAACGCAAGCTCGCATGACCTAATCGCATTCTGCGAGGGGATTCCGGGGATGAGGAGCTCTGCGGGTAAGCTCCTCGGAAACGGGGGGACGGGCCAGGCTCTCGGGATTCTGGCGGAGGTCGTCAGGCAGGCCGGGAGGATCGGGGGCGCCCTGTGCGGGGATTCGCCCATGGAGGATTCCGTTGGAGTCTGCGACCTCCTCGGCGGCGGCAGTGTCGTGCGACTGGAACACGACGTGTCCTCTGCAAGCGCATCGCCTATGCTGATGGCGATAATCGAGCTCTACCTCAAGGGGGCGATGGAAGCCGGATCCTCCCGCCGAGATGCGCCGCATTACGTGGTCCTCGAGGAGATGGGCACCCTGCCCAAAATAAGCCAGCTTCCAGCGGCGCTCACCTACGGGCGAAGCCGGGGGCTCTCCCTGACCTGCTGCGCGCAGTCGGTTTCCCAAATCGCTGCGGCCTATGGGCATGACGATGCAAGCACGGTGCTCGGGGGTTTTCAGACGCTCATAGCATTCGGCACCAACGACGCCGGGACCCGCAAGGAGCTAGCGTCCCGCTACGGTGACAACGTCATCGAGAGGTCGCACGTTGGCGCCAGCGGAAAGATAGAGAGCAAGGTGGACCGGCAGCCGGTGATAGCCGACTGGCACGTATCGAGCCTCAGAGTCGGGGAGGCCATCGTCTGTCCCCCGCTGCCGAATCCGCCATATCGGTTCCTGTTCGATAGGAGCGTGTAATCATGGGGATCCTTTCCACGCTGTTCAACGTATCGAGCGCGATGGCAAGCCATGGACGGATGCGTCGTGCTATTCGCGACGGCGAAGCGACGAACTCCCGAAACCGGGGAATTGTCGATGTGGGCCGCGTGAGCGCTGGCAGGTGCATGGGCGCCTTCGACTCGTCAAGGGACCGCATTATTGTGAGCGGCTCCAAGTCCGAGCGGCATTCCCTGGTCGCTGCAGCCAGATCGGAATGCCTGGATCGCGAAACGCCTGTCGTGGCGATTGAGTTCATGGCTGCTGGGCAGCCGGCGCAAATGCCAACGAGGGCATACGATCCCCTTTTTGGCTACAGCGCAGCGGAAATCGGACCCTTCCTGGACGCGTTTGGCCGGGGGGAAATAAGCCGAGCTGGGGCGGACTTCGTCCGGTGCATCGCTGAGCTTGACTGGAAGTCTGGTTTGCAGCCGAGTTCCTTGTCGGTTGCGCGCGCGCTCGAATCCCTGGAAGAAACATTCGGGCGGCTCGCAAAGCTAGAGGACGTGGGCGTGCTGTCGGAAAGAGAGGCTGACCGCATGCAGGCAGCGTTGATGGTCGAAGATGGCGACCTGGCGCCCCTGCGCAAACTCTTCGAGGGGCTGAAGGCTGTTTCGACTCCCACCTGCGAGAGGTTCAGCATCCGAAGCGCAATGCGGTCGGGAGACGTCGCCGTCGGGATTCCGTCGGCTAAGTCGCCGGAACTGGCGCTCGCATGCGCCGAAATCGAGATGCTTCGCGAGGAAGGAGCGCATTTCCTCCTTGTCGTAGACGGGCTCGATTCGGAATGCCCGAAACGCCTGCTGGAGGTTCTCGACTACCACAGACCTTGGTGCTTGGCGACCGACGATGCAGTAAGGGCCGCTGGCGTTGGGAAACTGCCCCGACTCGCCTCCCTTGCTGACGGGATTCTCATCCTGAGCGGCCATTCCCCAGTGTCCTCGGACGAGATCAGCGGGTGCCTTGGGGACTACGAGCATGTCGAAGTGCAGGTAAGCCGCGGGGGCGGCGGCGGTTTTCAGGGGAGGGTCGGGTACTCGAGACAGGCAACCGATTCCGTCACCACCACCTACCGGCGCGAAAGGGTCATTCCCTCTGACGCGATTCGCGGGCTTCGCAGCGGCGAGTTCGTGCTTGTGCCGAGCGGTACCGAAGAGGTGTTCGTCGGGATCCTGGCATAGCTTCTAATGGTTTGGTGCCGGCTTTGCATCTCGCTTGCACCGGCGTTTGCGCACGTGGAGTCTGCCGACGTGGTTTTCTAGTTTTACCGACCTGGACGAATATCGAGAGGAGGCGAGGGCCAATGACGCAATACCATCCCCAACGAGTCTATGACCGCCGTGCTACTGAGCGCACAGCCCGAGGGGAATGCGTCACTGAGCGCATCGACCTTCGCAGCCCCGACCAAGCTACTTGGCCTATTGCGGCATACCTGTGCCTGACGTTCGCGCTCCTGTACCTGATGCAGCCCTGGTTCGGCTATCCAGCATTCTTGCGCCTCGGGCCGTTGTGCATAGAGCCTAGCGATGGGTTCAGCCTTTGCATGCGGGTTGCATGCTGCGCGTTTGGCGGGTGTTGCGGTGCGGTCTACCTCGCCGATCACGACGATGCCGGTCTTGCCGAAGCGTCCTTGGGTGCCGCGTTGAGCGCGACTGCGGCAATCGGTGCGTACCTCCTCTGCTACACGCTCCTGAACGCCAGCTTCCGCATCGCCTTCCTGGTTGCGGCTATCTGTATAGCAACCCTTGCCTTCTTGAACAGAAGGACAGCGGAAGCGAATGGCGTTCCTTGGCTTGCGCCGGAGGGCCTCGCCAAGCCGATCCTGTACTTCATGGCTTGCGTCGGGCTCGTCACGTGCGCGTTCCCGAATTGGTCTCTGAGCGCCTACAGCTACGAACTGGTGTTCCCGGACGACCGGGCGGACCGCATGCTTGCCGCCAATATCGATTCTGCTGCGACTTTCTTCAACGGGGACTTCGAGCGGCAATCCCTGGCCGAGCGGGCCGACAACGCGGGTGCCATCGTCCTGGTCGAGGCGAATTACCTGGGCGTGAGCGGACCCATCGAGATTTCGGTCGAGGCCTGCACGGGAAAAACCGTCGCCTACTACGACGCCTCGAGCAACAAGATCGCCCTGAACCCCGCCTACCTGATGACCCGGGACGGGAGGGATTGCGTGGAGGCGGCGGCGCATGAGGTGGCCCATGCGTTCCAATGGCAGTCCTGCTCGGGCGCTCTGCCACCCGACACGGTCACGGGATGGCCCGGCGGGTTTCCGGACGAAGGGACGAGGGGCGTTTGGGCCAAGGAGTTATCCGGGTACGTATCGCCCGCCTTTGACCTGTCGGGATACATGTCCCAATCAATCGAACAGACGGCGTACCAGTACGGCTACCTATCGGCGGCCGACATCGAGGCAAGGGTCGGGAAATACCTGGAAACCGGGAATCCCGAGCCGTAATGACACGAAAGGACGTGAGGATATGAAGGATAACTTTGCCGGGACGATGCCGACCAAGAGGTTCATGGCGGATTTGGCGTGCGGCCGGTTCGACGGCCAAGGCGGCATGAGTACGGTCGCGGTCGTCGCTACCAGCTATCATGACGACGCAGAGGTCATCCGCGAGGTCGCCGGTTATCGTGGTATTTCGGGTTCGGTGCTCGTTTCGGAGTTCGATGACGTCAGCAACCCCCAACGGCCGACCGCCATCACCGAAGAGGCTGCTGCCGAGATTCACGGCTTCCTCGCTTCCCGCGAATTCGAGAACACTCGCTTTTTGTTCGTGTGCGACGGTTCGGTCTCCAGGTCTGCGGCGATGCTCTGCGCCTGGATGAGGCTCTGTGGCGAAGACGACCTGCCACTCTGGGTCGACGTGCGGGATTACTCGCCGAACGTGTTGGTTTACGGCAGGCTGCTCGCCGCCGGCGGAACGCAGTTGTCCGAAGCGCAGATGAGCGAGCGCGAGCTGCTGAAGGACGTGGTCCTGAGCTGCAAGGTGGCCGGCCGCAAGTCGCATGCGATGCACCTCCTCGAAAAGCCCTGGAAGCAAATTCGGGATGGAGTGAAGCGCTGCGAACTCCGCAGGCTTGACGAGAAGCGGAAGGCAATAGCCCCAGGTGATCTGATCGTCTTTTCGCAAGTCGGCTTGCCGGACGAGCTCCTGGCGGCCCATGTGACGGAATGCCGCACTGCCGGGAGTGTCGAGGAGCTGTTGCTTGACGAAGACGTCCTGGGCGCAAGCGGCTTCGCCACCATGGAAGACGCTGTCGCCGGTATGGGCGAGATCTACGGTTGCGGTCCTTACGAAGCTCTTGGGATCTTCCTCGATGCAAGCGATTGGGTCAGGGATGCGGATGCATGCCGGCGCATGCCCAAGCAGATCCTGGACTCCATGCGCGGCTCTGCGGAAATGCGCGATTACTTCGCGGACGGGATGAAGTAGGTGCGTTATGCGCGAACGCTTCGGACATACGGACTCCACACGGGTTGCCCTTGCGCTATGCCTTGCGCTTGCGTTGGCCCTCTTGGCCATGACCGCCGGCGTTTCCTATGCCACGTCGAAGGGCCATGAGGCGCAGGAGTTGAAGAGGACGGCCGATCTGTCCCTGCAAGCAGCGCGACTTGCGGGCAACGGGGTTGGGGGCATTGACCCAATTGTGATCTGCGCGGGAGACGGGCTCGAGATCCGGGTAACAAGCTTGGGCGACGGACCCATTGAGTATGTAGGCGGGACCACGACCATTCGAATCGACCTCCAAATCGAAAACCAGGGAGATAAGGCCGTGGCGGCGCGTGGGGAGCAATGGTCTGGGGTGGACGTGTCTGGCAATGAGGCATTGCCGACCTGGATGACCTTCGGCGCTGGTTCCGAAACCGGCGGGCACGCTTACAGGCAGGTGCTCATCGACGTTGGGGAGGTGTTTGACGGAACGGTTTTCCTGAAGGCCGATGGTCCGATTTCCCAGCTCCGATACACGCCTTACGTGCCTGTCGGAAATCAGCCTGGCCCTGTCACGGTCGATGTGAGCAGCCTGAAAATCGGACACGAGAGGAGGCCGAGGTGATGACGGCAATCGCATCGCGACCAACAACGACCCTGCCGGCAATGCGTCTTAAGGGGGCGAGGTTGATCGCTGCGGCTTTGAAGACGCTCGGATTCGGGCACCTGGCGACCTCGGTCCGCGAATGGGGCATCGCTTCCCTGGCCTCAAAGATAGACGAGCTAGACGAGAGGACCCTGGTCGCACTGGCCGCATGCGCGGAAAGCCAGGCGTGCCAGCTGAACGAGGAGATGCGGCTTTGCGAAGCGAATCGGTCGAAGAAGATCGCAATCGACGCGTACCACGCCTCATCACGCTTCAACAGGGGCCATGTTAAAGAGCTCGCACGGCTCATCGAAAAAGAGGCAATCTTCCGCGCGCTGGAAATGGACGACTTCGATGCGGCGGAGAAGCTTTACTGGCATGCGGCCCGGTTCCTCGAGCGCCTGTCCGAGCACACGATGATGCCCGGCGATTTTGAGGAGCTTGCCGACGTCTACGAAGCGTTGCTAACGGTGCTTGAAGCCAACGGAAAGACGCCTGAGATGGAGGTGGTGACTAGGAGGCTGATTCTGCTGCGAAAGCGGGCGTCGAGGTATTCGAGGAAGAGATAAGGAGATTGACCATGAAACAGAACAGCATCTATCGAACGAAGTTTCAGGGAGCCGTCGACCGGTGCATCGCATCGCTCGGAAACCCGAGGAAGCGCAAGCTGCCGACGGGATTCGGCCCGCTTGACTCCGCGATGGAGGGGTTGACGGCGGGGGACGTCACCGCAATAGTCGGCGAGAGCGGATCGGGAAAGAGCAGCTTGCTCAGGTGCATCGCTCTGTCTGCGGCAGCGAGCAACCACGTTCTCTACGTCCCTCTCCAAGATGGCGCGGCGGAAAACGCAGCCAGGAAGCTCATCGCTCTCGAGGCGGGCTTGAAGCCATCGGCCCTCGAAGGGCAAGTCGACTCGGCGGACCGCGTTCTCGCCCTTGAGGCGGGCGACCGGCTGAAAGGCGCAGACCTCGGCATATACGCAACCGACGAGATGATGTTCACCATGCTGCTCGAGGCGGCAACAGAGGATTTCACGGGCTATACGGACATCGACCCTATTGATGGCGCTGGATTCGTGCTGATTGACAGTTTAAGCATGCTCGACGACGGAGACGTCAAATCGCTGATTCGCGCCCTGAAGGGGCTGGCATATGGTTCCGACCTGGCGATTGTCGCGACCGTAACGGGCGGATCGGACCTGGTAAGCGCAGTGGCCGATGCCAGCTGCGTTATCCAGCTGAACTCGGAAGGCGGGGATGTGGAAGAAGAACTGCGTATCAGGGCGTCCATCCTCAAAGACAACTGGGGTGCCAACGCAGGCAACAAGGTGGAGCTCCGCCTTGATAAGGAGACCCTGGCTTTCGCCGGCTGAAAGCTAGAGATGGCACGTCAAGGAAATCGATTGAAAGGGGGTGCGGCTCCATGGCACGAACGATAACGAAGACCTTCACGCTGACCGATGGAGCCATGGGATTAAGGCTCGCATGGAAGTCTGGGAAAGCCCTCCCCGACTTCCGGGAAGAGCCCGTCATCGTCGCTCGAACGACGACTGATGGTTTCGAATGGGCGACTGCGGACACAAAATGCCCCCATTGCAATAGCTCTTTCCCCATCGCTTCCAAGTTGCGCTCATGCGGAGAAAACGATTCGAGCGATATCGGATTGATGCTGCTGACGCCAGAGGCGATTCCTCTGCTGTTAATGATTGGAAACGTTTCCATCGACACAAGCGCGCCCATGAGGGCGACTTGTCCGCATTGCGGTACCGCTTTCGCC
Source organism: Eggerthellaceae bacterium (assembly GCA_017460365.1). Lineage (GTDB taxonomy): Bacteria > Actinomycetota > Coriobacteriia > Coriobacteriales > Eggerthellaceae > UBA9715. The sequence continues at coordinate 4,737 of JAFUBE010000036.1, read as the reverse complement.
ATATCCTTGGAAGCGCGGGAAAGCGAATTGGCCATCCATGTTGACGACAGGTGGATTGCCTTGAAGTGCCCAGGGGGCGAGACGGTCTACTTTCTTAGCGATGGTGCGGTCTTGGCCTCGAAAAAGCAGCTCAAGGGAACTCCGGCAGCAGAGGCGTTCGAGTTCCTCGCTTTGCCGCAGCTGCTCGGGAAGTCGAAAGAGGCGAAAGACTGGCTTTGCTGGGCGCTGGGGATCAAGGCGGGTAGCAGCTCTTTCGATGATTGCTCGATCGACGCCCTCGATCTCGCCCTACGCTGGCGATTCAAGGGCTACGATGAGGCCTTTCTAGCAGAGGCGCGGGCCTACATCGCGCAAGCCGGGGTCCGCTCCGATGTTTTGAATGGGTTGTTCACCTTGCCACGGAACTTCACCGACCAGCAGGCCCTTATAGCGCTGCTCGAGAAGAGCGGGCTTCCGAACAAGCCCTCTGTGAGGAAAGCGGCCGCAGCACGCCCCGCCGCCCTGGCCATCATCTCAAAAACCTCGATTGGAAAACTATGCGGAAAGGATCCCAATCTTGCAGTGAGGCTGCTGCGCTCCGAAAAGTTCGGGGTTGAATGGATTGGGGCGCTGCTCGACAGGAAGGGCAACCTGAGCCGTCTGATTTCCTTGGCTGCAAGCGAGGAGAAGCCGAGCTATCTTGTTCAGCGGCTGCTTGACATTGACGCTAAGACCTTAGCGCAAGGAGTCCTCGGGTTCGACGGCTTGAAGCTGGACTCGTTCGACGGGCTCAAGGCCTATCGCCTGGCCAGAAAGAACTATAGCCTTTCAGAGATAATCAGGAAGCCGGCCCTTCTCGATGCTTACGCGAGGAGCAACAAGAGCATTAGTATCACATACGGCAGCAATTCTTCGCTTCAGGGGGAGCATGGCGGGTATAAGTTCTTTCTGCCCAGGAGCACGGGACAATTCGAATCAGCCGGTGCGACCCTAAAGAACTGCCTGGGTGACGGGTACGGCAAGAACGCGGCTCTTGGGAACACCCTCATCTTCTTGGTCTCAAAAGACGAGAGCCTTGTTGCCGCGGTAGAGGTTAGCCCCGAGAAGAAAACCGTGGTTCAGATGTTTGCGAAGGCGAATCGCAAGATCACCCCAACCGAGGATCTTGGGCTTGCCATATCCCTTTGGGCGCATGACAAGCACATTCGCGTAAGAGGTTGCGATTTCGCCTGATTGCTGGAACGGCCATAGCAAATGGTGCGAATCGAGCGCTTTGAGGGAGGAAGACATGCCAAAGCAGAATAAAGCCGTAAGGGCGCTGGTGGCGTCAATTTGGGTCTCGGTATTGGCGATTGCGGCCGTCATATGCTGTCTGGGACTGCAGCCTGGGCGTTGCGAGGCGTTGCAGCTAACGGCTGCTTCGACGGTTTCCGAGAGCCAGGTGGTTGACAGGATCGAGCAGTCGATTAAGCGCCACGAGACGTGGGTGTATTTCGGGTGGGATGAAAAGGTTCCTAGCTCGTTCGTGAACAGAGGCTATCTGAAGGCGATCACAAGAAAGCCTGGGTATCTCGCCGACGTTGCTACGGGAAGGAAAATGACCTATGTCTATTCCGGTACCAGTTATGCAAGCGGGTTGAAGATCGAATACAACACTGCGGCTCAGAGGAAGGCAATCAGCAAAACCGTGCGGCAGATAACCTCAAAGATTAAGCCGGGGATGAGCGAGGTTGACAAATATCGGGTTCTTCACGACGGGCTGATTAGACGGACGTCGTACAAGAGGGGCGCCTATGAGGTTTCTGGCCCGTTGGGTCCTTCCAGACGGGGTAATTGCTATGCCTACGCCTTGTCTTATGTGCTGCTATGCAAGAGTGCGGGACTGAAGGCCGTTTACCTCGGATCACCCAACGACCCGATGAGCCATGGTTGGTGCGGGGTAAAGGTCAAGGGGAAGTGGTACGAAATCGATCCTTCTTGGGATGACCCAATTGGGGGTAAGTCAAAAACCGTCTCAACGAAGTACTTCTTGCGGGGACGCAAGTATATGAAGCGGTTGGACTATCACCATTCGATTTCAACAGCCGCGCCATACGAGGTTACTCTGAACAGGGCAGATTACAAGATGAAGAGAAGTTGATCTTGGGTTTACTCTGCGAGCAAAGATGATGAAGTGAAATGATAAGCGAGCAAGAGGAAGGATAGCTAATGCTACTGGGCGCACTTGCAGGCGACATGATTGGATCGCCGTACGAGTTTGGAAACAACAAGACGACGGACTTCCCGCTGTTCATCGAAGACAGTCACTTCACCGATGACTCGGTGATGACTCTGGCCATTGCAGATGGGCTGATGGAGGCGGCCGAGGACATCCAACCAATCACCTACTCCCTGGTCTCGTCCATGCGCACACTCGGACGTAAATACCCAAACGCTGGCTACGGTGGCAGATTCGCCGGCTGGCTCAATGACCCTTTGAACAGGCCTTTTCCCTACAGAAGCTGGGGGAATGGGGCTGGGATGAGGGTGTCACCCGTTGCCTGGGCGTACGACAGCCTTGACCTGGTCGAGTTCGTCGCGGCGGAGACGGCAAAGGTCACGCACAACCATGCCGAGGGCGTTCGCGGAGCGCAAGCAATAGCGGGATGCGCATACCTCGCCCGCATCGGAAAGGGCAACGACGAGATAAGGGGCTATGTCCGGAACCAGATTGGCTACGCGCTCGATTTCACGCTCGACGGAATTCGAGACGAATACTCTTTCGACGTCAGCTGCCAGGGCAGCGTCCCCCAGGCAATCGAAGCCTTCCTCGAGAGCGACGGGTTCGAGGATGCCGTGCGCAAGGCGGTTTCCATCGGCGGGGACAGCGACACGATCGGCGCGATGGCCGGGTCGATTGCGCAAGGGCGATACGGAGTTCCCGAAGATATCGAGAGGGCGGTCCGGGCGCGGCTTCCCGAAGACTTGCTCGAGATTAACGACCGGTTCTGCACGCTTTTCGACGTGAGGTAGCTGGACGATGGCCGGAATCGTCCAAACGGAATCATATTCAGGGTTCGTCTCGAGTGTCGTGGCGCTGGTGCAACCCCTCATGCCCGGCGACGCAGATCCGAAGATGCGCTTTTCCGGCTGCTACGGCGAATGGGGCTGGCCTTGTTCAGATTCAGCGACGCTGAGAGGGCGGCGGGCCCTGTTCCTCGAACAGCTGGCAGCTGAGGCGGAGGATATCACTGGAATCGACCGGCGTCTGTACAAGACAGAGTTGGGACCCGCCAGCCTAATGCCCTTGTTAAGCCACTCGGCATACGCCCGGAACATAAGGCGCTGGGAGAAGGGAGTATTGCCCCGCAAGACGAAGGCCAGGGCAGATTTCGCGCTAGTGGCCGCATGCTGGCTCTTCGCTTGGGGCGACGCCGAAGGGGCGCTGTTTGAGCGGGCATCGCTCGTGAGAAGGACGCTCGAATCGTCTTGCCCCGGGAAGGGCGCGTTCGTGGACGACCGCATGGCGCTTGTCGAGAAGCTTTGGGCCGCCAGCGGCCGTGCGTATCGCACATCTCTGGATTCCCGCAAGGGCGACCAATCCTGATTTGTCCTTGACCCGTGGAATAACGTCTAACCAGAAGCTTTTATTGCCTCGATACGACGAAGGGGGACAGCATGCACAACGATATCAACACTATTGATTCGCGAAACACCGCTGATGACCAGCTTGATGCCAACGACGTACCCATGATGGTGGAAGACGATGCTCCTATCTGCCTGGATGGTGCAGAAGAAATCGAGGATGAATCCGTTGAATACACCGAAGCAAAAGGCCTGGCCCCGGCACTAGTTCGCCGTAGTCGACCGAGTGGGCGCAAGCGCTCTGATGCAGCGGAGACCGCTCCGCTCGTGGGCGATCCCGTGCGCATTTACCTGAAAGAAATCGGAAGGGTGCAGCTTTTGACGGCGGCTGAGGAAGTCAATCTAGCGATGAAGATAGAAGCCGGCGGTGAGGCATCCACGAAGCTCGAAGCGGCGAACGCCGATGGCATCGAGCTTGGCCGGCGCGAGATTCGCCGTTTGATCCGCGTCGAGCAGGTGGGCTTGGATGCCAAGGAGCAGCTCATCGAGGCGAACCTGCGCCTCGTCGTCTCCATCGCCAAGCGCTATGTGGGCCGCGGCATGCTGTTCCTCGACCTCATCCAGGAAGGCAACCTGGGCCTTATCCGCGCGGTGGAGAAGTTCGACTACACGAAGGGCTTCAAGTTCTCAATCTATGCGACCTGGTGGATTCGCCAGGCTATCACCCGTGCAATCGCCGATCAGGCGCGCGCGATCCGCATCCCGGTGCACATGGTCGAGACCATCAACAAGCTCGTTCGCGTGCAGCGCCAGCTTCTGCAGGAGCTCGGCCGCGAGCCTACGCCGGAGGAGATCGGCAGGGAAATGGACATGGAGCCCGAGCGCATCCGAGAGATTCAGAAGATCTCTCAGGAACCGGTATCGCTCGAGACGCCCATCGGCGAGGAAGAAGACTCCAAGCTTGGTGACTTCATCGAGGACGAAAACGCCGTCGCACCGCCTGATGCAGCGAGCTTCGTTATGATGCAGGAGCAAATCGGGACCATGCTGGACAGGCTTTCCGAACGGGAGCGCAAGGTTATCGTGATGCGCTTCGGCCTGGAGGACGGCCACCCGCGCACTTTGGAGGAAGTTGGGCGTGAATTCGGCGTGACGCGCGAACGGATCCGCCAAATCGAGTCGAAGACACTCGCG
>JAFUBE010000307.1 GCA_017460365.1 Eggerthellaceae bacterium | reverse complement strand
TATAATCCCGTCTTTGACACCGGCGAACGGTAGTTTTCACCATAACCCCAGTTGAGGGGCTTGCGATCCGGACTCAAGACCGTTTTATTTCTTGGTACTTTTCGCCTTGGGGCTGTGCGCGGCCGTGAGCACCTTTCCCATCTGGCGGTTCGTGACTATCTCGTAGTCGGTGCGGAACCCGAACGCGTCGTGCAGCGCGTCGGTCACGCCGTCGCGGGTGTAGGCGGGCACCCAGCCCTCGCCGGCAAGCTCCAGCATGTCCATCCCCCGCAGCGTGGAGAGCAGCCTCCCGCAGGTGAACGCGTGTCCGAGCCGCGCGTCCATCAGCCGGTAGGCCAGCAGCGCGACGAAGCAGGTCAGGAAATGGCCGCGAATCCTGTCGGAGCGGCTCAGGTAGACCGGGCGGGCCTTGAACTCGGTCTTCATGATGCGGAAGCACTCCTCTATCTGCCAGCGGCGCTTGTTCACGGCGATGATCTCCGCCGGCTCGTCTTCCAGGCTGGTGGCTATGCACGAGAAGCCGTCGTAGCGGGCCTCCTCGGCGACCTTCGCCTCGTCCAGCGACACCACGGCCCGCTCCGCCAGCTCGCCTTGCGCCGTGACGTGCTCGACGGAGAGGAAGCGCGCCGGGTCGTTGGGGCTGCGCCTCCCGGCGGCCGCCGCGCCCTTGGCCGCCTTTGCGGCGGCGCGCTCGGCCTGCTGCTCGCGGATGGAGGCCTGGTACTCCATGTACTTGAACGAGAAGGTGGCGACGTAGCGCTGCTCGAAGCCGTCGTCGTCCTTGGCCCACCTCTCCTTGTAGAACACCCGCTCCCAGTTCTCGACCTCGCCGACCTCGCGCAGGTCGTAGGCGGCATCGGAACCCGGCAGCATCCAGCCCGCGCGGTCGAGCGCCCACTCGCGCAGGCCCGCCTCCATCTTCTTTATGCTCTGCACCGTGACGAAGGCGCGCCCGCCCTCGGTGTTGAACAGCCTGTTCTCCTTGGAGGAGAGCCCGGCGTCGGTGCACACCACGAACCTCGACTCGCCGAACTCGCTCATGATCGTGCGCTCGAGCGGCTTGAGCGTGGTCTGCTCGGACTGGTTGCCCGGCGTCATGCGGAAGGCGAGCGGGATGCCGTCGGCGTCCATGAACAGGCCCATCTGCACGATGGGGTTGGGGCGGTGCTCCTTGGAGACGCCGTACTGGCGGTCGCCGCCCTCGTCGGCGCCCTCGACCTCGAAGAAGTAGTTGGTGCAATCGTAGTAGAGCACGCCTGTGCGCCTGCGGCGAAGCTTGCCGGAAGACCTGTAGAGGGCCGCCTGGATCTCGTCGGAGTGCTCTGCCAGCACCGACAGCGCCCGGTAGACCTGGTGCTCGGCGAACGCCGGCGGTTCGACCAGGCCCTGGCACCACTTGAAGGTCGCGAGCTTGGAGGCGGGGTCGAGCATCCTGCCGACGACCAGGTGCTCGGCTATCTCGCCCAGGTCGAAGTCGAAGCCCGCCCCTTCGGAGACGCCGTCGCATATGCCGCGCATTCCCAGCTCCGAGAGCACCTTCACGGGGAAGAGGTAGCCGGCGTTGGCCGACCTGCGCACGTTCGCCCCGATGCGCTTGGCGGGCCTGAGCCTGACCGTCACGGCGGCCGTGTCGGCATCCTCTTCGGCGGTCATGCGCGCGATCTCCGCCCGCGCCCACGCGATGGCGCCGTCGTAGTCGAGCCCCTCGCGCTCCATGACCTCCTCGGCGGTGCCCAGCTTGGCCGCGATCTTCGACGACGTCTTCTTGGTCCTGGGGTCGTACGTCGACTTGATGGCGTAGAGCCTCGTGGACTTCGATGACTTGGTGACCTTCAATCGCATGGGCATCTCCCGGACGCATTCCACCACTCCCCATATTGTACCAGAAAGTACCTGATAGTACCATATATTGATGCAAGATAATTTGACATCGAGAAACAAAAAAGCCCCGCTCAGCGGGGCGCCCTTGGCTAAGGGAACCTATTCAACTGTCAAAGACCCG
>JAFUBE010000306.1 GCA_017460365.1 Eggerthellaceae bacterium | reverse complement strand
TTCGACGAGCTCGTCGAGCGTCTGCGCGACCCCGAGAAGGGCATGACCGTCGAGAAGGCCGCCGAGATCTGCGACCTCGACCCCGCCCTCATCTACAAGGCAGCCCGCATGTACGGCACCGCCAAGCCGGCGTCGATCCTATGGGGCCTCGCGGTCGACCAGAAGACCAACGGACAGCAGAACGCGCATGTCATCCTGGCACTCACGGCACTTACGGGCAACATCGACGTGCCGGGTGGCCAGCTGGCCCAGCCCGCCGGCGAGATCTGGTCCGAGAAGGACTTCGGCTACACCGAGATCGAGGACATGGCCGATTTCCAGGGCAAGATGATCGGCATGGACAAGTACCCGCTGGCTTGCTCGCTCGTGTTCGCAGCGCATCCCGACCTTACGCTGCAGTGCATGGAGACCGACGAGCCGTTCCCCATCCGCATGGGCTTCTTCATGGGCTCCAACCCCACCTCCAACACGGCCGGCGAGCCCAAGCGCTGGCAGAAGGCCATGGAGCGCCTCGAGTACAACGTGACCATCGACTGCTTCATGAACGCCACCACGCAGGCCGTCTGCGACCTTATCTTTCCGCTGGCGACCGTCGCCGAAAAGGAAGGCACCGTCTTTGAAGAGTACGGCGTCGCCCCGCTGATCAACGGGTTCTGCAACCCGGCCATCGAAGAGCCCGGCGAGTGCCGCTCGGATTTCGAGTTCGCCTACGACATGGGCAAGCGGCTCAACCCCGATCACTTCAACCGCTACAACGACGTGACCGACTTCATCAACGCGTTCCGCTTCAGCAACCGCTTCGACTACCGAGAGCTGCATGACCAGGTGTACCTGGCCCAGGAAAGCGATTACTACAAGTACGAGACCGGCGGTCTGCGCCCCGACGGCCAACCCGGCTTCGCCACGCCGACGGGCCGTATCGAGCTGTGGTCGAATCTGTTCAACCAGTTCGGCGAAGACCCGCTGCCGTACTACGATGACCCGGATTTCGGCCCGATCAACACGCCCGAGAAGATGGAAGACTATCCGTTCATCCTGACGACTGGTGCCCGTACGTTCAGCTTCTTCCATTCCGAGCATCGCCAGATTCCGTTTTTGCGCGAGCTCAACCCGAACCCCATCGTTGAGGTTAATCCGAACGTTGCTGCCCGCCTAGGCATTTCGGATGGCCAATGGTGCCGTATCTGGAACGAGTACGGCGAGTGCGTCTATAAGGCCAAGGTCACCTACAAGGTCGACGAGAAGACGATTCACTGCCAACATGGTTGGTGGTTCCCCGAGGAAGACGGCGCCGACCACGGCGATGGCTGTTACGGCACGTACCGCTCGCAGGTGAACAATCTGCTTGCCAACTTCCACTTCGGCAAGCTCGGGTTCGGCGCGCCGTTCAAGTGCAACATCTGCAACATCGAGCCGGTGAAGGAAAGCTACGACTCCGACATGGAGGCCATCTGGAACCGCTTCAAGAGGGAGGACCAGTAATGAGCGATACGTACGGACTGCTTATCGACTACGAGTACTGCACCGGATGCTACTCGTGCGAGGTTTCGTGCAAGGAAGAGCACAACTACGGCGTGGGTCAGTGGGGCATCAAGGTGCTCGACGAGGGTCCCTGGCCGCTCGGCGACGGCAACTACAACTACAACAAGATCGCTGTTCCCACCGATCTTTGCGACCTGTGCGCAGAGCGCACTGGCAAGGGCCGCGAGCCCATATGCGTCCACCACTGCCTGGCCAACGTCATGACGTACGGCAAGGTGGAGGACTTGGCCAAGAAGATGTGCGAGAAGCCCAAGCAGGTGCTCTGGGTCCCGCAGTACAAGCCCATGGACGCCAAGGGCGAGTTCGTGCACGATCCCGCCAGCGGCGTGCGCAAATAACGGCGGGCAAACGTCGGGGGCGCGCTGCTCCCGACCTGCTTCAGCTCAATCATCGGGTCGGGGGCTGATCCTCCCGACCCGCTCATTTTCAGGAACGCTGCGACTTGCGCGCCACTCACTGGCGACGCTTGGCTCGGTAGAGAGTCTCGTCTGCGGCTTCCATGGCCTCGCTCGGGTCGGTGCCGAATGCGCAATGCGAGTATCTTCTGAATGAACTCGATTTCACGAGCCTCGTAGTCTTTGTAATCCATCGGCGATGTCCTCCGAGCTGGAAGCCGAACTCGTCTGCTGATAGGGGAATCATGGAGGAACTGGTTGCCGACCTCATGCGCCATTTTCGAAAAAAATCCGAATCATCAGGTTCTTTGCTGACTTTTGCCGAAGCGCTTCGGCGTTTGCAAGGCGAAATGGCAAACTAGGTTGCTTGTCATGAAGCCCTTTCCTTTCGTTGCCCAACTGTTATGCAGATGTCGCTTCCGATAGATAATCTTATGATATAATCTTAAAATAAGAATAATGGAAGGTGATGGGCATGAGTGGTTTCAAGACCCGTTTGACTGCATGGATGCAGGGTCGTTATGGCACCGACGAGCTGAACAGCATGATGTTCTGGATTGCGGTTGCCCTGTGGCTCATGGGCCTGCTGTTCAACTTCGGCGCGTTCGCGGTTCTCTCGTCAGCCCTTTTGGTTGTGGTGCTGTGGCGCACGTTCTCACGCGACGTCGGTCGGCGCTCATCGGAAAACGAGCGCTACCAACAGGCGGTTGCCGAGCCCAGGCGAAATGCGAGCCAAGCGCTGGCCCGTTTTAGAAACAGGAAGACCACGCTCTATTTCAGATGCGAAGGGTGCAAGGCGTGGCTGTCGGTTCCGCGCGGTAAAGGCTCGCTGAGGGTCGTCTGTCCTAATTGCAAGAAGGAGACGTTCAAGAAATCGTAGGGAGCTCATTCAAAAGGTTGCCAAACGGATTTGCCCCTTCTGGCACTCTTTTGGATGGTCTCGGGAAGGGAGATCATGGAGGAAGCGAATCCGCGTGAGCGCATCGGCGCTGACACGCTTGCGACGATGCGCGATACCGCATTGCTGTTCCGGGCAATCGTCGAGCCGGCATGTCGGAAGGCGGGGCTTACCTTGCAGCAGCTCTACGTGTTAGGAGAGCTGTCGGCGGAGCCGCATCAGACGGCGATGGAGCTGGCCGACCGCGTGGGAATCCGGCGCACGAACTTCGCGGGCGTTTGCAATAAGATGGTGGCGAATGGGCTGATAACGCGCGAGCGCGGCGTCGATGACAGGCGCAAGGCGTACCTCGAGCTTACAAGCGAGGGAGAGGCGGCTTTCGATTCGGTGATGAGCAGCGTCGGGGAGCGGCTCGATCGCGCATCGATTGTCATGGGCGAGCAAGATTACATTGCGATACGGGATGGAGCCGAAAGCTTGCGTAAATTGCTCCAGGAAGCAACGGTGTAGCGCGATGTTCGGGATAGTGCTCGCGAATATGGATGAGCTTATCGAGGACGAACGCGACCGGTACCGGGAAACGTACTGCGGCATCTGCCATTCCCTGAAAGAGCGGTATGGCCAGATGAGCCGCATATGCGTTAACTACGACATGGTGTTGCTCGCTTTGCTGCGGGAATCGCTGTTCGAGCATGGCGAGTCGGTGTCGAGCTCTCGCTGCATGGCACACCCCTCGCGAAAACATCGTTTCGCACGTGGAAAGGAAATAGACTACGCGGCAGACATGTCGGTTGCGTTTGCGTACCACAAGTGCATCGACGATTGGAACGATGATGGCAACAAGGCGGCAAAAGCGTGCTCGTCAGCCCTCAAGCGCTCGTACAGTCGGGTTAAGGGGGCTCATTCCGCCGCCTGCTCGGTTCTGGAACGAGAGCTTTGTGAAATAAGGTCGGCGGAGCAAATGCTGGCGGCGGGAGAGGTGTGTGAAGACGCGCTGCCCGATGACGCGATGGCCGAGGCCGATAAGCTGGCAAAACGGTTCGGGTCGGCCTTGGCGGTCGTTTTCTCGGATGGATGCAGCCAATGGAGCGGGGAGCTCGCCGCATTTGGGGCGGAGCTCGGTCGCTTCATATACTTCATGGATGCGGCGCTCGATCGCGATGAAGATGCGCAATCGGGTTCCTTCAATCCGTTCAACACCTGCGGTATATCAGCTGCAGATGCAGATGCGTTGCTGTCGAACGTCTTGGGGCGCGCCGTCAACGTGTTCGAGCGATTGCCGTTGGAGCAAGACCTCAACCTCATGCGCAGCATTCTGTACGCTGGCGTATGGCAGCGGCTGCGCTCGAAGCAAGCATCCGTTGAGAAGGGGGGAGAGTAGATGCGGAAGTCCCCCTATCAGGTGCTCGGGGTTTCCGAGAGCGCGACGCCCGATGAGATAAAGAAGGCGTATCGCAAGAACGCGCGAGAGAATCACCCCGACTTGAATCCGAACGATCCGGCTGCCGCCGAGCGCATGAACGAGGTCAACGAGGCGTACGATCGGCTGATGAACCCCGAGAAATACGAGAGCGGTGACCGTGCGTCTGGGCAGCATGGGGGCCAAGGCGAGCGTCGGTCTTCCAGCGAACCATACGGGTATGGTGAATGGTCGGGCCAGGGGGGTTCGGGTGGAGCGTCTCGGGGCGGGCAACGGCAAAGCTACGCCGGCCCCTACGGCTGGGCGGGCGATTTCGGGTTCGACTTCGAGGACCTGTTCGGCCAAGGGTTCGCGGCATCGCCTGCGCCACCCGAGCCGTCGGCGGGCGACAACGATGACGTCAAGCGCGCCATCGGCCTCATCAACGCCGAGCAGTATTCTCAAGCTGCGTCGCTGCTCAATGCCGTGCCCAGCTACGGGCGCGATGCGCGCTGGCATTACCTTGCCGCGCTGGCGAACCGCGGGGCGGGCAACGAGATGCTCGCGCTCGACCAGATTCGTCGGGCGTGCGAGATGGAGCCGGACAACATGACGTATAGGCGTGCCTTGCAGGCAATGCGCCAACCTGCTGTCGATTACCAGCAGCAAGCCGAGCAGCGGGGCTTCACGGTTGGTGCCATAGATCCCTTCACGGCATGCTGTGGGTGTATAGCGCTGCAGTCGTGCTGTTATCCGATGGCGTGTTTCAGACCCTTCTAGGGGTGATCTGCGGGGTGGTTCCAGAAACCCGTTTCGGGTGAATGGACTTCAGGAACGCCCCGCAACCCGTTCCCGAACGAGAGAAAGCGAGAGAGCATGGGCAAGGCAATTGGAATCGACTTGGGCACCACGAACAGCTGCGTCGCCGTCGTGGAAGGCGGGCACCCGTCTGTCATCTGCAATGCAGAGGGAGACCGAACCACGCCGAGTGTGGTGGCGTTCACCAAGGACGGCGAGCGCCTTGTCGGAGCACCTGCGCTCAGGCAGGCCGTGGCCAACCCGGATGGTACGTTCTCGTCGGTGAAGCGCCATATGGGAACCGACTGGCGCGCCTCGGCAGGCGGGAAGGAGCGCACCCCGCAGGAGCTTTCCGCCATGGTGCTGCGGAAGCTGCGCGAGGATGCGGAGCGGTTCTTATCGGACGAGGTGTCCGATGCCGTGATCACCGTTCCCGCATATTTCAACGACGCGCAACGTCAGGCGACCAAAGACGCCGGGCGCATAGCGGGCCTCAACGTGCTGCGCATCATAAACGAGTCCACGGCCGCAGCGCTCGCCTACGGGCTCGACCACGGCGAAGCGCAGAAGGTCATGGTCTATGACTTCGGCGGCGGCACGTTCGATGTCTCGATCATCGAGATTGGGCAGGACGTCATCGAGGTGCTCGCCACCGCCGGCGACAACAAGCTGGGCGGCGACGATATAGACGAGCGGCTCGCGCAGCGCTTTGCCGGTGAATTCAAGGCCGAAACGGGCTTCGACGTCCGGTTGAACAAGGAGGCATGGCGGCGCGTGCGAGAGGCTGCCGAACAAGTCAAGAATGATCTCTCGTCGTTGTCCTCGACCGAGGCGAGCGTGCTCTATCTTGCTCAAAAGGACGGACAACCTCTGCATTTGCAGCGCACAGTGACGCGCGCCGAGTTCGAGAACGATCTCCACGACATCGTGCAGCGCACGACGGCTCCCGTTGAGCAGGCCCTCTACGACGCCGGCATAGCGGCCTCGGAGCTTGGGCAGGTCATCCTGGTGGGAGGCTCAACGCGCATCCCGCTCGTGCGTGAGCACGTGCGCAAGCTGACCGGCATGGAGCCTTCGTCTTCGGTCAATCCCGACGAATGCGTGGCGACGGGCGCCGCGATCCAGGCAGAGACGCTTTCGAATGTGGGAGGCGCCATCGTGCGCGGAGGTAGCGCCGCGCCCGTGCTGCTTCTCGATGTCGTGCCCATAAGCTTCGCCATCGAGACGGTTGGCGGCGTGGCCACGCGCGTCATCGAGCGCAACACGACGCTTCCCGTGCATTACTCGCAGGTGTTCACGACGGCGGCGTCGTTCCAGACGAAGGTGGAGGTGCGCGTGCTGCAAGGCGAGCGCCCGATGGCCGCCAACAACAAGGTCATCGGGAAGTTCACGCTCAAGGGCATCAAGCGGGCGCCGGCGGGCGTGCCCAAGATAGAGGTTTCCTTCGACATCGACGTCAACGGCATCCTCACCGTGACGGCGCGCGACCAGGACACCGGCAAGGAGCAATCGATAACCATCACCGAGAGCGAGCGGCTTTCCGAAGAGGAGATTCAACAAGCCATGCGCGACGCCGAGCAATACGCTGCGGTCGATGCCGAGCGTGTGCGGCATATGGACGAGTTCGCCGAGGCGCAACGCGTTCTCGCCGAGGCTGACGAGGCGCTGGCCGCTGCGGGCAAAGACGTCGACAAAAGCCGTAAGAAGACGCTCAAGCGCGAGGAGAACGCGCTGCGCCGCATCCTGGCGAAGAGGCCGGAGAACATGGGCGACCAGGACCGCTCCGACATGGCCGATGCTGTGGAGCGCGTGCGTGAAGCCACGAGCGCCCTTGGTGCTTAGACGAAGCGTGAGCTTGTCCAAGACGTCGGAACATTGACATTGGGGATATTCACCCGGCATTGGGGGAATATCCCCAATGCCCATAGCGTGCCAAAGGGGATGCTCCTGTTTGGCACGCGTCGTGGTGCGTTTGCTATTTCAGGTAGTGACGACTTTTCGCGATGACGTATACCGTGAGGGCTACGCCGCAAACGAGGCCGATCCCGCCCGCGATGGACACGCCGCCCACGCGCGGTGCGGCGTCGGAAGCGCCGAGGATGCAAAACCCGATGATGAGCGCCGTCGCCACGAGCGCCAGCGACAGCAGCGAGGCGGCGGCGCGCAGGTCGCGGGCGAACCGCTCGTCGCTCGAGAGCTCCATGTTCAGGCGGAGCTGCCCTTTCTGCGCCATGTCGAGCGTCTCGACGGCCTTTGTCGGCAGGCTCGCCATCGCCTCGGCGCCTTCGACGACCTTGCCCGTCATGCGCTGCGCCTTCTGCTTGATGCGCGACGGGTCGAACGTCGATTGCAGGTAGTCCACGAGCACCTTCATGATGTTCAGGCGCGGAGAGATCAGGTGGATGGTGCCCTCGAGCGTCACCAGGCCGCGCCCGAGGTTCATGACGAACGGGTCGATGTCGAACCCCTGGTCTTTCAGCATGTTCATCATCTCGGTCATGAGCGCCGCCGTGTCGAAGCTCTCCAAATCGACGTCGATGAATTGCGAGGCCATCGATTCGCAGAGCTCGAGCAAGGCGGCGTGGTCGATTGCGCCTTTCGGCTTCGCGATTTTGAGCACGTCGCGCTTGAGCCCGTAGGAATCGCCCTTCACGAGGGCGAGGATGAGCGATTCGAGCGTGTCGCGCTGGCTCGACGTGATCGTGCCCATCATGCCGAAGTCGATCCACTCTATGCCGCGATCGGGCAGTATGAGCACGTTGCCCGCGTGGGGGTCGGCGTGGTAGAAGCCGTCTTCCATGAACTGCTGCATGTAGTTGTTGGCCACGAGGTAGGCGAGCTCGTCGCGCTCGTCGTTCGACAGCCCCATTTCCTCGATGTCCTCGGCACACGGCGAGCTGGCGAAATCCTCGGTGAGTACGGCGGCGGTCGTGTAGTCGCGGTAGCACCGCGGCGAGGTCACCTTCTCGCGCGGCTCGTTGTTGGCGAAGAAGCGCTCGAGGTTGGCGGCCTCGTTGCCGAAGTCGAGCTCCGCTTTCGAGGTGGCCGTCATCTCGTCGACGAGCTCCTTCACCGAAAGGCCGTTCTCGTCGGGGACGACCAGGTCGTACAGGTCCACGAGGCGCTCCATGATGGCGAGGTCGCTCGTCACCGTTTCGACGACGCCGGGCCTCTGGACCTTCACGGCGACTTCCGTGCCGTCCGCGAGTTGAGCCCGATGCACTTGGGCGATGGAGGCGGAGCCCGCGGGCTCCTCGTCGAACTCTGCGAACAGCTCGTCGAGCGGCTTGCCGAGCTCGGCTTCCACCTGCGCTTTGACGTCGGCGAAGGCGAGCGGGCGGGCCTGGGTGCGCAGCTTCCCGAACGCGTCGCAGTACTCGGCCGGCAGCACGTCGGGGTGCGTCGAGGCAATCTGCCCGAGCTTCACGAACGTGGTGCCCAGGTCTTGCAGCAGCGCGACTGCCTTTTCGGGCGTCAGTCCGCTTTTCAGATCGTGGGCTTTGACGATGTCGAGGATCTCCTTGAACCGCGCATTCGTGTCTTCGTTTTCCTCTTTCGAGCGCTTGCGCGCTTTCATCATCATCTCTGGGAACGATGCCATGATGCCTCCTTGACT
This sequence comes from Eggerthellaceae bacterium, assembly GCA_017460365.1. Classification (GTDB taxonomy): domain Bacteria; phylum Actinomycetota; class Coriobacteriia; order Coriobacteriales; family Eggerthellaceae; genus UBA9715. The sequence continues at coordinate 2,278 of JAFUBE010000306.1, read as the reverse complement.
TGAAAGATTTTCCCCAATGAACAGGGGCTTCCCTGTGGCTCCTCGCTGGTTTAGCGGGTAGTTGGAACTTCCTGCGGCTCAATCTTCTTCCGCTGCCTGTTGAAAGCACGGGCCATTTCCGAAAGCTCGACAAGCTCTTCGTGAGACAGTTCGGGAAGTCGCTCGAGCTGGTCGAGGAAGCGCCCGGCGCTGTTCTGAGCACCGAGTTTTGCGTGTTCGATGACGAAATCGGTTGCCACGGCAGTGAAAATGGCAATGATGAGCATCGAGTAAAGCGAAAGCACGAGCGCAAAGATTCGCGCAGGCTCGCCTGTCGTTTGCTGGCCTCCGAAATCGACCGATGTCACCACCGAGAAGCAGTACCACAGGCTGTCAGGAAATGTTTCGATGGTCGGTTCGGTCAGCCAGATGAGCAGTGCGGCGACGACGAAGAACAGCAGAAAACCAACGGTGGCCTTGTCTGCGTGGAGTGTGCGCATGATGCGCCCGAGCGTTTTGCTGTTCTTTGTCATAGGATAAGCCTTTTTGCCTTGTCCGAATGGGTCTGGGCGCTCCTGCGGTTTGCGCAGGCATGATAAAGCGCGGCCGGATCTTGGGGCGTTCCCGTGATCCGGCCGCGTGCTCGGCGGCTCTCTCCGTTGGATTCGCCAAGCGCCATCGCGTCTATTCGAATTTCGACTTGAACTCCGCGAAGCTCGCTTTGATCGAGGCGCGGCGCTCCTCGACCTTCTGCTGGCGGTCGGCCTTGCGCTGGGCCTTCATGCTTTCCTTCGCTTGCTTTTCCAGGGCCTTCTGCGCCTCACGGGCCTCTTCGATTTCCTGGGCGATATCAGCTGCGTCGTAACGGATTATCGTGCAATCGAGCCCGTCGAAGATGCGGTCGAAGAAGATGGGGTCGTCTTCCTGCACGAGCGCGAGCAGGGCCACCTCGCCGTCGAAGAGCTTGCCCGCCGCCTGGCCGAGCATGGAATCGTTCTGCACGGCGTCGGAGGCGTCGAGCGCGATGCCGACCGTGGCGCCGGCCGCGCCGCCGAGCAGGATGCCCATCGGGCCGCCCAAGATGCCCACGAGCGTGCCGATGAGGCCGCCTTTCCACACGTCGTCCCTCGTGTTCACGCCGGAGTCGCCCCGGTCGTGCGGGACGAGCTGGTCGCCCTTGCGCTCGACGAGGTCGAACTGCGAGACCGTGTAGCCGGGCGTGATGGGCTCCTGCTCGAGCCTGGTGAAGGCCTGGTAACCCTCGCTTGGCACCTTGAAGACCACTACTGCGACGTTTTCCATGCGTGACTCCAATCATTTCGGATGGCAAATACGACTGTCTGTCGTATAAAATCATGATGAAACAAGCGAGGTGACCTGTGAATCCAGCAATTTTGCGATTGTGTCGCATTACGCGGAGAGGATGGCTGTCGTGTCGAGGCCGAAGGTCAAAGACGGCGAGAAGGGCGCGCGCGAGCGCATAATCGATGAGTTCTGGGTGCGCGCCCGCAAGACGCCCGTGCGCAAGATGTCGGCCCGCATGCTCTCAGACGCAGCGGGCTGCAACCGCTCCACGTTTTACTACTACTTCGACGGTCTCGCGGGGCTGGTCGAGCACGTGACGGAGCAGGCGGGGTACAGCGATATTCTCGCACGCGAGTTCGCGGCGGTCATGGCGGGCGAGGGAGACGCAGTGGAATTGTCCGGTGACGACCTCGCGAAGCTCGACGACCTGTGCACGATTGTCCACTTGAATCGCGCGGAGCTCGCGGAGCTGGGCGCCGTTGACCAGCTCAACGCCGTCTGGTCTCGCGCGACGGGAGTCGATCCGGGCTCCCTTTCGCCGGAAAGGCGCGCCCTGCTCGAATTCGCCACCCAGGGCTTTCTCGCGACCCTGTCGTACCGCGGGTCGCTCGACAACGCCATCCCGTACGACGAGCTTTCGCTCATTATAAGGAACGAGCTTGCGCCGAATCTCATGCGGGCAATCACCGGGGGCGTTGACTATCGAGGAATGGAAGCGCTTTCAGGCGCTTAGCGTCGGGCGGTTTTTGCCATGTTGCCGAGCAGCCATCTTCTTCGCGACATGTCGACATTCGGTTTTCCACCTCGATATTATCGTGATTATGGCAATTCCAGCTGCCCGCGCGGCCGCCTCTTCCATGGCGTTGTAGGCCACGCGGCGGATTTGCGCCATGCGGTTCCGAGAAGGCGGTAACCTTTCATATTATGGTTTTCTAACAGTCAACGAAACGGGTGATGCGAGACCGTGACCAATGGCAGGCGTGCTGATATGATT
>JAFUBE010000305.1 GCA_017460365.1 Eggerthellaceae bacterium | reverse complement strand
CCACTTTGGGTCTGGCAGTAAGTGGGGCATTTCCGCGAAACTACTCCACTTTGGGTCTGGCGGTAAGCGGGGCAGGCCGCGTCTGACGAGAAGCGCCTCTTCTCTGATAAAATCGCCCCACGAACAGATTATGGAACGGGGCGCGCATGGAGAAGTACACGGCGAAGCAGATTGCGGGGTTCGTCATCCCGTCGGCGGTGGGGATCATGCTGTTCATGATTCCCATCCAGGTCGACGGCTCGTGGACGATCGCAGTGAAGGTGGTCGCCGACCTCATTGGCGGGGCGCTGGCCGATTTCCTGCCGCTGCTCTGCGTCATCATCGTCACCGTGTCGGCGCTGCTCGGCGTCATTTCGCTCGGCAAGCCGTCGTTCATCACGAGCTACCCGATCATCGACGATACGTTCACGGCCACGCCCGTGTGGGCCATCATTCGCGTGATCGGCGCCGTGTTCATCTGGCTCACGTTCCTGGGCGTGGGCGCCGACGACGAAAACAGCGTGCTGTACATGATCACCAGCCCCGACGCGGGCGGCTTCGTGCTGAACGACCTGCTCACGGTGCTCGTGGTGATTTTCCTGCTCGCAGGCCTGCTGCTTCCGCTGCTGCTCGACTTCGGTCTGCTGGAATTCATTGGCGCGCTGCTCACGCGCGTGATGCGCCCGCTGTTCAAGATCCCCGGCCGCGCGGCGGTCGACTGCATCACCTCGTGGATCGGCGACGGCACCCTCGGCGTCATGCTGACCGCGAACCAGTACGAGAGCGGATATTACTCCGCGCGCGAGGCGTCGATCGTGTCAACCACGTTCTCGGCTGTGTCGATCACGTTCTCCATCGTGGTGCTCGCGCAGGTCGGCCTCATGGATCACTTTGGTCCGTATTACCTGCTCATCTGCCTGATTGGCATTGTGTGCGCCATAATCCTGCCGCGCGTCCCGCCGCTCAGCCTGAAGAAAGACACCTATCTTGTGGAAGGCCGCGCGATGCCCGAAACGCTGCCGGAGGGTTACACGTCGTCGGTGCGTTACGGTCTGGCGCTCGCAGTCGGGCGCGTCAACGAGTACCGCGGCATCGGCCAGTTTCTCGAAAACGGCGTGAAGAACGCGGCCGGCATGAGGTTCGGCGTGCTGCCGGTCGTCATGTGCATCGGCACGCTGGCGCTCGTACTGGCGAACAACACGCAGGTCTTCGATGTTCTGGGAATGCCGTTCACGCCGTTGCTGCAGCTGCTGCAAGTGCCCGAAGCCGACGCCGTGTCGAAGACCATGATCGTGGGCTTCACCGACATGTTCACGCCTTCGGTCATTGCGGCCGCCATCGTGAACAGCGACATGTCGCGCTTCATCGTGGCCGTGATTTCGGTCACGCAGCTGATCTACCTGTCGGAGGTCGGCGGCCTTATCTTGGGTTCGAAGATCCCGGTGAACCTGCTCGAGCTGTTCATCCTCTTCCTCGAGCGCACCATCATCAGCCTTTTGATTGCCGCTCCCATCGCGCATCTCATCTTCTGATCCGACGCTTTGGGAAAACGTGCGGCGGCTTAACGGAAGGGGCTCATATGTTGTACACGCCGCTCACCAGGGCTGCGATGAAGCTGTGTTTTGCTGCGCACGAAGGGCAGCTCGACAAAGCGGGGGTGCCGTACGTGAACCATCCGCTGCATGTGGCCGAGCAGATGCGCACCGAGGCGGAAACGTGCGCGGCGCTGCTGCACGACGTGCTCGAAGACGCTGATGCGACCGAGGCCGACTTGCGCGCGGCGGGCATGCCCGATGAGGTCGTCGGCGCGGTGGTGCTGCTCACGCACGACCCGGCGGTGCCGTACCTCGATTACGTTCGCGCGTGCAAGGCGAACCCGATTGCCCGCGCCGTGAAGATCGCCGATCTCGAGCACAATTCCGATCTCTCGCGCCTCGAAGAGGTGACCCCGCGCGACCTCGCTCGCATCGAGCGCTACGCCAAGGCGTTGGAAATCCTGCGCCGCTTCTGAGGGGACATGTGACGCGGCTTCGCCGCTGCGAAAGAATCCGCCGCTTCGCGGCGGCGGCAAGCTCAAGAGCTTGCCCTACGGTGGGGCATGCGGCAACGTGGCGCTATCCGCGGGTGACGCCCGCATTCTCCAAGCGGGATGAAACGGCACAACTGGTAAACTTCGTAGGGCAAGCTCTTGAGCTTGCCGCCGCCGCGAAGCGGCGGATTCTTTCGCAGCGGCGAAGCCGCGTCACACTATTCGCGAAACCGCATTGCGCCTAATAATCCTTCGCGCCGGGGCTGGCCATCCATTCGGCCAGGAACTCGTCGTAGCAGCCGGCCAGCACGGCCTCGCGGGCGCGGCGCATGAGGTCGATCAGGAAGTGCAGGTTGTGCATCGACAGCAGGATGGCGCCGAGCATTTCGTCTTGCTTCACCAGATGGCGGATATAGGCTCGCGTGTGGCGCTTGCAGGTGTCGCACGTGCACGCTGGGTCGAGCGGTCCGAAATCGTGCGTGTACTTCGCGTTGCGCATGTTCATGCGGCCCTGGCTGGAAAACACCGTTCCCATGCGGCCCGTGCGCGTGGGCAGCACGCAGTCGAACATGTCGACGCCCACGCCCACGGCGCGCACGAGCGTGGTGGGGTTGCCCACGCCCATGAGGTAGCGCGGCCGGTCGTCGGGTAGCGCGGCACACACGTCGCCGAGGGTTTGGAACATGACCTCGTGGTCTTCGCCGACCGAGTAGCCGCCGATGCCGAACCCGTCGAAGCGCCTGCCGCCGACTTCAACGTTCGCACGCTCGATCGCGAGCAGCCGCCGCACGCTTTCCAGCCGCAAATCGAGGTGCATCCCGCCTTGCACGATGCCGAATAACGCCTGGTCGGGGCGCTTGTGTGCAGCAAGGCAGCGCTCGGCCCATTCCCACGATAGCTTCGTCGACGCCTCAACGTCGGCGCGCTCGGCGGGGGAACCTACGCACTGGTCGAGCTGCATCACGATGTCGGCGCCGATGCGCTCCTGGATCTCCATGTTGATTTCAGGCGTCCAGAAATGCTTCGAGCCGTCGTAGTCGTCGGCGCGGAACCGCACGCCGTCGTCGCCCGGCTTCATCATGTGCGCGAGGCTGAACAGCTGGAACCCGCCCGAATCGGTGAGCATCGGGCCGTCGTAGCCCATGAACGCCTGCACGCCGCCGGCTTCTTCGACCACGTCGACGCCGGGGCGCATGTACAGGTGGTACGTGTTGGCGAGCACCACCTGGCTGCCGAGCTCGTGCAGCCCGTCGATGCGCACGCCCTTCACGGTGGCGTGCGTTCCCACCGGCATGAACATCGGCGTGGTGAAGTCGCCGTGTGCGGTGGCGTAGCGCAGTGCGCGGGCCGCCCCGCTCGTCGCCTGTATGTCGCATCCGAATAATTTCATGGGTGGTAGTATAGCGCCATGAAGTTATTAGTACACGCCTGTTGCGGGCCCTGCTCGATCATGCCGACGCGCCTTCTCCGCGAAGAGGGGCACGATATCACGGTGTTCTTCGCGAACAGCAACATCGCGCCGCGCGGGGAATACGAAAAGCGCCTGCGCGAGCTCGAACGGTATGCGGCTGGCCAGGGCTTTTCCGTTGTGGAAGGCGCCTACGACCCTTCGGTGTGGGAACGCGAGGTGGCGCCTATTGGCGAGGCGGTGGCGCTCGGCGAGCCGGCCGCGTGCGAAACGGTGGCCGAGCTGCTCGACGACGAGCGGCGCCAGGAAAGGTGCCGGGCGTGCTACCGCATGCGTCTGGCGGAAGCTGCCGCTGCAGCGGCGGAAGGCGGTTACGATGCGCTGTCGACCACGCTGGCCGTGAGCCCCTACCAGTTCACCGACGTCATCCGCGAAGAGCTCGACCGCGCATGTGCGGCGGCGGGTGTCGATGCGCATTTCGAAGACTTTCGGACGTACTACGACGAGGCCACGCGCATCAGCCGCGAGCTGGGGATGTACCGGCAGAACTATTGCGGATGCCGCTTCTCCGTGCGCGAGGGCGAACTTACGCGCGCGTTCATCAAGGAGAAACGCGCCGCCGCGAAGGCCGCTCGCGCCGTCGAGCGCGCCTTCGTCGAGGCGAACAACCGCGGCCGGTACGAGCGCCTCGACGCGTCGCTCATGCCGCGCCTCTACGTCGCCTACGACGCGCGGCGGGCCGAGGAGTCGGGCGAGGCGCACAAGGAGGTG